>VHCN01000009.1 GCA_016871675.1 Verrucomicrobiota bacterium | reverse complement strand
TGCGGAACGTGTCCTTCGACTTGTTCCAGTCGTCGAGCGAGTGGATGTCCGCGAGGCTCCGCTCCTCGAGCGCCCGCGTTTCCGCGCGGAAATGCTCCGCGAACATCCGGTCGCCCGCGGTGGCGTTGGTCGGCAGCCGCCCGTAAGGATTGCGATACGCGGCGGCTTGCGACGGGGTCGTGGGGGCGAATGCGCCCGTCGCGAGGGTGAGAACCAGCGCCGCGCGAATTGGAGCCTTCATGGTCGCGGCGAAAGTGGATTCCCCCGGAGAGAACGGCAAGCTTGTTCTCGGCGCCTTTTCACCGCTTCATCGCTCGACGATGCGGCAGTAGCGGCGGAGGAACTGCGGTGCGTTCGAGTCGCCGAGCTGCAACCGGCCGTTCACAAGCGACAGCGCGTTCCTCAATGCGACCCAATCCACGAGGTTCGATGAACTCTGCGCATCGAACCGCGCGAGGTCGCCCGTGCGGAGGATGGACGAGTGGAACGCCCGCACGAAGCCGCCGCGCCCGTTGGTGGACGCCTGCCGCAGGTCGGCCGTGGACTGGAGCGGGTAGTAGAATCCGCGGAGCGTGTCGCAGCGCAGTTCCCATTGCGCGGACGACAGCGGCCGCGAGGTGGCGCACGGCCGTGATCGGGCGCCACGCGTCGTGAAACCGCTTGAGCGACCCCGGCCGCTTCATTCGCCCGGGGACGAGCACACGCACATGCCGGTCAAAAGGCGTGTTATTCCCGATCGGACGGGCTTCGGAGGTGCAGGTATTCCGGTCAAGGTTGCACTCCTTCGCTTGATTCACGGGCCTTCGCGCGCATACTCCGGCGCGTTCCCATGAACCACATCCTCGCACTCGACCAGGGCACGACCAGTTCGCGCGCCATCCTCTTCGACCACGCCGGCAACGTCACCGCCGTCGCGCAGCAGGAGTTCCCGCAAATCTTCCCCAAGCCCGGCTGGGTCGAGCACAACCCCGACGACATCTGGTCCTCGCAGGCGGGGGTCGCCGCCGGGGTGCTCGCCAAGGCCGGCATCGCCGCGCGCGACGTCGCCGCCATCGGCATCACCAACCAGCGCGAGACCGCCGTCGTCTGGGACCGCGCCACGGGCCGGCCCATCCACAACGCCATCGTCTGGCAGGACCGCCGCACGGCCGCCGCGTGCGACACGCTCCGCGCCCGCGGCCTCGCCAAACTCATCCAGCGCAAGACCGGCCTCGTCGTGGACGCCTACTTCTCCGCGACGAAGCTCGCGTGGATTCTCAAACACGTCCCCGGCGCAAAGGCGCGGGCGAAGCGCGGCGAACTCGCCTTCGGCACCGTGGACTCGTGGCTCGTGTGGAACCTCACCGGCGGCAAGGTTCACGTCACCGACCCGAGCAACGCCTCGCGCACCATGCTCTTCAACATCCACACCGGCGACTGGGACGACGAACTGCTCGCGCTCTTCGGCGTGCCGCGCGCGGTGCTGCCGGAGGTGCGGGATTCGAGCGGGAAGTATGGCGATGCGACGGTCTTTTCCGACCCCGTGCCCATCGCGGGCATCGCGGGCGACCAGCAGGCCGCGCTCTTCGGCCAGGTCTGCTCGCGGCCCGGCATGGTCAAGAACACCTACGGCACCGGCTGCTTCATGCTGATGAACACCGGCACCAAGCCCATCGCCTCGCGCAACAAACTCCTCACCACCGTCGCGTGGCGCATCGGTGGCCGCACCGAGTATGCGCTCGAAGGCAGCATCTTCATCGCGGGCGCCGCGGTGCAATGGCTCCGCGACGGCCTCGGCATCATCAAGACTTCGCGCGACGTCGAGGCGCTCGCCGCCAGCGTGCCGGACACCGGCGGCGCTTCCTTCGTGCCCGCGCTCGCGGGACTCGGCGCGCCGCATTGGGACCCGTATGCGCGCGGCCTCATCGCCGGACTCACGCGCGGCACGACAGCCGCGCACCTCGCGCGCGCCACGCTCGAAGGCATCGCGTATCAAGTCGCCGACGTGCTCCACGCGATGGAAGCCGACGCAAAGATCAAATTGAAGGAGTTGCGGGTGGACGGCGGCGCGTGCGCGAACAACCTGCTCATGCAATTCCAGGCCGACCTGCTCGGCGTGCCCGTCGTGCGCCCCAGGGTCGCCGAGACCACGGCGCTCGGCGCGGCGTATCTCGCGGGGCTCGCCGTCGGCTTCTGGAAAGACCACAAGGAAATCGCGACGCAATGGCAGGCCGACAAGCGCTTCGCGCCCACAATGAAGAAGTCGCAGCGCCGCCGCCTCACCGCCGGCTGGCAGAAGGCCCTCAAGCGCGCGAAGGGATGGGAGCAGTAGGCGCTTCGTTCACCGCCACCACCAGGTGAGCAGCGGCGCCCACAGGAGGCTCGGCAGGTAGTTGGCCAGCTCCACGCGCTTCACCTCCAGCACGACGAGCGAGATGGTGAACACGATGAGCCCGCCCGTGGCGTTGACCGCGTCGAGCAGGTCCTGATGCCTGAGATACGGCTCCAGCGCCGTCGCCAGCAGCGTGATCGAGCCCTGATACGCGACGACGGGAATCACCGACAGGATCGGTCCCCAGCCCATCGCCGCCACGAAGCCCATCGTCGCCAGTCCGTCCATCACGGTCTTGATGAGCAGGATGCGCATCGTGTGCGGCGTGCTCAGCGCGTCCTCCATCGGCCCGAGGATGGCCATCGGCCCGAGGCAGAAGACGAGCGTGCACGTGACGAAGCCCTCGCTGAATTGTTTGTTCGCCGGGTCGGCCTTCGCGAAACGTTCGCGCGCGTATCGGCCGAGCGCGTTCATGCCGCGCTGGAGCCGCAGCAGCCTGCCCGTGGCGTTGCCGAGCACGAGGGCGAGCATCACGATGCCCATCTGCTTCGCGACCTGGCCAAAGGGCCCGTTGACCCCCTTCCACGTGAGGCTCAGTCCGGCGTAGATGATGAAGAGGGCGAGCAGCGCCCTGATGCGCAGTTGCCACGACTCGGGAATCTGCCGCGCGAAGGTGAGGCCGAGCACGCCGCCGAGGAGAATCCCGGCCGCGTTGATGGCGGTGCCCAGCCCGGTCATGCGCGAACTCAACCACGGGGGCCATCGAAGTTCAAAGCGGAAGTCCCCGCCGGTCCGTTCCGGCGCGCGAGTAGTGGCTCAATGGGGTGTGGCGTTGGCGCTGTGCGCCGCCAAGCCGGCTCACAGAGCCGGCTCTACACCTCAAAAAGAACCACCCCCTGCGCCCGAGCCGGCTTGCCACGTTCGCCGGGCCCGACATACTCGCGCCGCCCGTTCGAAACCACACCATGAGCCAGCTCAACTTCGCCATCATCGGCACCGGTGGCATCTCGCTGCAAAATCACCTGCCCGGACTCGCCCTGTGCAGGGACGTCCGCGTCACCGCGCTGTGCGATGCGAACCCCGCCGCGCTCGAGGCCGCGCGCCAGCAGACGGGCGCGGCCATCACGTCCACGAAGTGGGAGGACATCGTCGCGCGCGACGACGTGCACGCGGTCATCATCGCCACGCCGAACGTGTTCCATCCGCCCATCGCCCTCGCGGCGGCGCGGAGCGGCAAGCACGTCTTGAGCGAGAAGCCGCTCGCCTTGAACGCCGCCGACGCGCAGGCGATGGCCGACGAGGCCGACCGCGCGAACGTGCGCCACATGACCGCGTTCACCTATCGCTTCGTGCCCGCGATGCGCTACCTGCATCACCTCATCAAGCGCGGCGACGCCGGCCGCATCTATCACTACCGCTCGTGCCGGTTGCAGGATTGGGGCACGCGCAGCGTCGGCTGGCGCATGCAGAAGAAGATGGCCGGCACCGGCGAAATCGGCGACATGCTCAGCCACCGCATTGACTTCGCGCGGCATCTCGTCAGCGAGTTCAAACGGCTCGTGGCGGGCCTCGTGAACCACACACCCATCCGCGACGGCCAGCCCAACGACACCGACGACTGGGTCGGCCTGCTCGCGGAGTTCGCGTGCGGCGCGACCGGCGTGATGGAAAGCAGCAAGCTCGCGAGCGGCGTCAACGAAAGCTGGCGCAGTCCCGACCGCGTCGAGATCAACGGGAGCGAGGCAAGCTTCAGCTTCACGACGGGCTGCTGGAACGAACTGCAGTCCGGCAAGCGCGGCGGGCCCGGCATGAAGGCCCTGCCCATCCCGCGCGAGTTCCACGTGCTGCCCGGCTCGCCGCGCGACCCGTCCGTGGGCGACCCGCTCGTGTCGTTCCGCTACGACCAGGCCGTCGAGTTCGTGAACGCCATCCGCGAGCAGCGGCCCTGCTGCATCACCCTGCACGATGGCGCGCGCGCGCAGAGAGTGATCGACGCCGCCGTGAAGTCCGCCGAGTCGCGCGCGTGGGTGGATTTGTCCGCGGCGGATTGACCGGAAAACAACCACCACGTTCGCACCATGAACCGCGCCCCCTTCGCGCGCCGGGGCCTCGCAGTCCTGACTGCGGTTCTTGCGGTCGCCACATCAACCGCCTGCACGACGGTGCAGCGCGGTCCCTCAGGCGCGGGCGTGCTGCGCGCGGATGTCGCGCCCGCGTCAACTGCCGCGCCCCATGCCCCGGCCGCGCGGAAGTTTCAGAAGTGGAATCCCGCGTGGTGGCTGGCGAACGCCGATGACCCCGTGCCGCCCGACTGGTATCGGCCTGGCGCCGCCAACCGGCGCTTCCTCTGGCACCTGCGGAATCCGCTCCACAACTTCACCTTTTACGTCATCGGCATCGCGGACCGGGAGTGTCCGCGGACGGGCTTGCATCCGGATGACGTGATGGCGCCGCGCGGCGGATGGAACTTCTCGATGAGCTGGTGTTGCGGCTGGATTCCGCTGCCGTTCGCGTCCTACAACGGGAAGCACTGCCAGACCTATCTCGGCTGGCGGCCGCGTGGGAACTTCGGCGCGAAGTTCAACATCGGACCGCGCCCCGAGATTCCGCCGGCCGCTCCCGAACCTCCCAAGCCCCCGGGCTAAAACAGCAAGGATACGGCAACGCCCCGGGCCAAATGCGGTTGTTGCGCCGTCCATCCACGGTGTTACTGTCCGGCCGCACCATGAACGCACCGTGCCTCGCCGCTTGTGCCGGGTTGTTTCTCGCGAACGTCGCGCTGCAAGCCGCCGCGCCCGCCAAGCCGTCCCGATACGCCGATCTCATCCTCGCCGACAAGCCCGCGGCCTATTGGCGGCTCAATGACGACGTGAACGGCACGGTGAAGAACATCGCGCCCGGCGCGAACGCGTCCGCGCTCGACGGCCGGGTCGAGGGCAAGGTCGCGTTGCGCCAGTCCGCGCAGTCGAGCGAGCAATTCCCCGAGTTCGAGCCGGACAGCACCGCGGCGGGCTTCAGCGGCAAGGGCGAGT
This sequence comes from Verrucomicrobiota bacterium, assembly GCA_016871675.1. Taxonomy (NCBI): domain Bacteria; kingdom Pseudomonadati; phylum Verrucomicrobiota; species Verrucomicrobiota bacterium. The sequence continues at coordinate 68,482 of VHCN01000009.1, read as the reverse complement.
TCATCCGCGTGAAGGACCCCGGCGCGAACAGCCCGCTCGACTTCAAGAACGGCGACTCCATCACGCTCGAAGCGTGGGTGCTGCTGAACAGCATCAAGGACGGCCAGCAGGTTTATGTCATCGGCAAGGGCCGAACAGGCAACAAGGGCTTCGCCGCCGACAACCAGAACTGGGCGTTGCGACTCCGCGGGCAGGACGACGCGGCCGCGGTGAGTTTCCTCTTCCGCGACGCCGAGGCCGCAGGCGCGAAGCTGTCGAAGGAGGAATCCGAGAAGCACTGGCATCGCTGGACATCGAACGACGGCTTCATCCCCGGCTCGGGCTGGCATCACGTCGCGGTCACCTACTCGTTTGGCAAGAGCGCGAGCATCAAGGGCTACATCGACGGCGCCGAAGTCAAGGGCACATGGGACATGGGCGGCAAGTCCGACGCGCCGCCCGTCGTGGACGACGACGAAGTGTGGATCGGCTCCTCGATGGGCGGATCCGCGGGCAGCACATTCAACGGGCTCATCAACGAAGTCGCCGTGCATCGCCGCGCGCTTCCCGCGCCGGGCTTCACGGCGCGCTTCAACCACGTCCCGCCCCCGCCGAGGCTCGCCGACACCTCGAAGCTCCCGAAGGACCGTGTGCACGTCGAGCTCATCGAGGGCATCTCCGCCTCGCCAAACTGGAACTTCACCGCGGGCGCGCCGGCCGAGACGTGGACCGAGTCCGCGTTCGCATTCGCCGGCGTGCCGCAGAAGTATTCGCCGCGCGGCGTGCGCGTGGACCGGTCGAATCCGTTCCTGCTGCGCGCGACCGCCAAGGTCACGCTGCCCGCGGGCGAACACCGGCTGCTGCTGCGCTCCCTGCAAAGCGCACGGCTCTTCATGGACGGCAAGCTGCTCGGCACCACGAAGTTCATCGTGCCAAACGGCAGCGGACACGGGCAGGTCGCGGATGCGCCAGGCGACGATTACCCGGCCGGGCTGCGCTACGCCCGCACGGGGCATCACGAGCACTGGATCACGGCGCAGTCGAAGGGCGGCGAGCATCTCTTCGTGCTCGAGGGCATCATCGGCGGCAAGAGCCTCAAGCCCGAGGTCGGCGAACTGACGGTCAGCATCGCGCGCAAGGACGAACTCTTCCACCTCCTCGCCCCGAGGGAAAGAACCCCGCACACCGACGAGGCGTGGACCTCGTTTGCCGACTCGCAACATGCCCGCTTCGCCGCAACCGACGCGAAGCGCCGCCACGAGATCGCCGACGAAGAGAACAAGTATTGGGCACGGCGCCACGAACTCGCGCGAAAGACCATGGCCGCAAAGCCCGCGCCCGCCGTCCCGCGCGTCGCCGCGCCGACGCCCGTGTTCAACGACATCGACCGGTTCATCGGCGCGCGGCTTGAAGCTGCGAAAGTCGCGCCCGCGCCCCTCGTGGACGACCTCGCGTTCCTCCGCCGGCTTGCGCTCGACACCGTCGGCATTCCGCCCACGCCCGCGCAGATCGAGACGTTCTTGAAGGACACCGGCACGACGCAGCAGCGGCGCGCACGTGCGATCGACCACTTCCTCGCGCAGCCCGGCTGGGCCGACCACTGGGTCGGCTACTGGCAGGACGTGCTCGCCGAGAACCCCGCCATCCTCAAGCCCACGCTCAACAACACCGGCCCGTTCCGCTGGTGGATTCACGAGTCATTCAGCGACAACAAGCCGATGGACCGTTTCGCCACCGAGCTCATCGCGATGGAGGGCAGCGTTTACGGCGGCGGCCCCGCGGGCTTCGGACTCGCCACGCAAAACGACGTGCCGATGGCCGACCGCGCGCAGATCATCTCGTCGGCGTTCCTCGCGATGAACCTCGCGTGCGCCCGCTGCCACGACGCGCCGTATCACGAGTTCAAGCAGAAGGATTTGTTCAGCCTCGCCGCGATGCTGAAGCAAGGCCCGCAGGAAGTGCCCGCGAGCAGCTCGATCCCGGCGAACGCCAACATCAAGATCGGCCGCCGCGTGAACGTGACGCTCAAGCCCGGCGAGAAAGTGGACCCGGCTCTTCCCTTCGCCGACCTCGCGCACGGCACGGCCGCCGCGGCCCTTGCCCGCGACGTGAAGAATCCACGCGAGCAGCTCGCCGCATGGATCACCGCGCCGGAGAACGACCGCTTCGCGCAAGTCCTCGTGAACCGCGTGTGGAAGCGCTACCTCGGCAGCGGCCTCGTGGACCGCGTGGACGATTGGGAAGACGAGAAGCCCTCGCACCCGGAATTGCTCGCGTGGCTCGCGCACGAACTGGTCGCGCACGATTACGACCTCAAGCACATCGCCCGGCTCATCTTCAACTCCCACGCGTATCAGCGCGCCGCCGGCGCTCACACACCCGCGAGCGACGAGCCCAAGCACCGGCTGTTCGCCTCCCCCGCGCGACGCCGGCTTCTGGCCGAGCAGATCGTGGACTCGATGTTCGCCGTCACCGGCAAGCGGCTTGAATCCGAGCTGCTCACGCTCGACAACGACGGCCGCCGTCCCGCGAAGGACTTCCTCAGCCTCGGCGTGCCACGCCGCGCGTGGGAGTTCACCGGCCTCTCGAACGACCGCGACCGCCCCGCGCTGTCGCTTCCGAAAACGCAGGCCATCGTGGACGTGCTGGCGATGTTCGGCTGGCGCGAGACGCGGCAGAACCCGCTCTCCTCGCGCGACCACTCGGCGAACGTCCTGCAGCCCGCCGTGCTCGCCAACGGCGACATGGGCAACGGCCGCATCACCCGCCTCTCGGACGACTGCGACCTTGTGGACATGCTCGTGCAACACCAGCCGCTGCCGACGCTCGTCGAAACCGTGTTCCTCCGCGTGCTGTCGCGCCCGCCGACGGCCGGCGAACGCGAGACATTCGTGAACTACCTCGCCGCCGGCTTCCAGGAACGCGTCCAGCCCGCGCCGCCGCGCAAGCTGCGCAAGGACTACGACCCGACGCTGCTCCTGAGCTGGTCGAACCATCTCAACGCGAAATCCACCGAGGTCAAATACAAGGTCGAGGACAAGGCGCGGCTCGGCGACGAGCCCACGACGCGCCTCGCGAAAGACTGGCGCGAGCGCATGGAAGACGTGCTCTGGGCGATGGTGAACGCGCCGGAGTTTGTGTTTGTGCCCTGAAGGATGATGACAAACCTGCTGCGATCGAACAGGTGACTGCGATGCCCACGGGCACGCCGCGGCACGACCTCGCCCGCGAGATTGCGGCAGCGGACAACTGGGTGTTTGGCGACACGAGCCGGCCGGAGATCCACCGGCTCGCTCGCGAGCGGGCGCGGACGTTTGTCGGGCGGTTCCCGCCGCCCTTCAGTCACGCGAAGCGCGGATGACGGACAAGAACTTGAGCAAGAGCCATGAACGCGAAACTTGAAACGACTCCATTGACCCGCCGCGGATTCCTCGTGCGAGCCGGCGCGGGCGCGTCGGCGCTTGGCCTCGGCGGGATTCCCGCGTTCGGCGACGGCGAGAAGAAAACTTACCCGCAGGGCAAGGCCGAGCATTGCATCTTCATCTGGCTCGGCGGCGGCGCGGCGCACATGGACACGTGGGACCCCAAGCGCCCCGGCGACCCGGCCAAGCGCGTCGCCGGCTCGGCGTATCCCGCGATGGACACGGCCATCCCCGGCGTGCAGGTCTGCGAGCACCTCAAGGGCTGCGCGAAGATTCTCGACCGCTTCGCCCTGCTGCGCACGGTGAACCACGACTTGATTGACGAGCACGCGGCCGCGACGAACTTCGTCCACACCGGCCGCAAGCCCACCGGCACCATCACGTATCCGAGCATCGGCTCGATCGTCGCGCACCAGCGCGGCGCGCTTGCCGACGGCATCCCGCCCTATGTCGTGATCGGCTACCCGATGATCATGCGCGGGCCGGGCTTCCTCGGCGCGAAGCACAGCTACATCTATCTCACCGACACGGAGAAAGGCCCCGCCGGGTTGACGCGCCCGCCTTACATCAACTCCGCGCGGGCCCACGACCGCGAGGAACTGCTGGCGAAGCTCCGCAGGGGTTTCGCCGAGCGCAACGCCGGCGACAAGGCCATCGCCGACTACAACGAGGCCGCGGGCGCGGCGGCGGCGCTCGGCAATGGCGAGTTCATGACCTCCTTCGAGCTCGACAAGGAGCCTGCGTCGCTGCGCGCGGCTTTCGGCGGCGAGTTCGGGCAGCGTTGCCTGCTCGCACGGCGGCTCATCCAGCGCGGCGCGCGGTTCATCGAGGTGTCGTTCAACCTCAACTTCATCAATGGCACCGGCTGGGACACGCACAACGACGGCCAGCTCAACCAGCACATCCTCATCCAGCAACTCGACCAGGCGCTCGCCGCGCTCGTGCTCGACCTCGAGCGCACGAAGCTCCTCGACAAGACGCTTGTCGTGGTCGCGACGGAGTTCGGCCGGCCGATCGAGTTCGATGCGGGCGGCGGGCGCGGGCACCAGGGCAAGGCGTTCAGCATCGTGCTCGCGGGCGGCGGACTGCGCACCGGACAGGCGGTCGGCGAAACAGATGAGATGGCGAAGGTGCCCGTGAAGCAGCCGCTCTCCGTCCCCGACGTGCACGCGACCATCGCCTGCGCGCTCGGCATCAACCCGGCGAAGAACCTTTACGACGGCTCGCGCCCCGTGCCCATCACCGACCGCGGCGAACCGGCGCGGCAGTTGTTCGGCTAGCCGCCAACCGAGGGCTGACAAGCGCCGGAGTTTCTCATAGTCTGCCCCGTCCGATTCCTGTGATGAAGAGCTTGATTTCCGCTTCGTTCCTGTGCGGCGCGACGATTGTCTCTGCGGCGGCCGCGCCTGCGCCGGCTGGCGCGGCCTTTTTCGAGTCCAAGGTCAGGCCGCTGCTCGTCGAGCACTGCTTCAAGTGCCACTCGCACGACGCGGAAAAGATCAAGGGCGGCCTCGTGCTCGACTCTCGCGCGGGCGTGTTGCAGGGCGGCGACACCGGGCCCGCCATCGTCCCCGGACAGCCCGGGCAGAGCCTGCTTATCAAGGCCGTGTCCGGCGCGGACAAGGACCTGCAGATGCCGCCGAAGACGAAGCTCGCGTCCGCCGAGGTCGAGACGCTCCGCCAGTGGGTGAAGATGGGCGCGCCGTGGTCCGGCACGGGCTCGCAGACGTCCACGCCGAAGCGCGCCGCCGGCAAGATTACCGACGAGGACCGGCAGTGGTGGGCGTTCCAGCCTGTGAAGCCGGTGGCGGTTCCGGCAATCCGCAATCCGCAATCCGCAATCCGCAACGACATCGACCGGTTCATCCTCGCCAAGCTCGCCGACGCCGGGTTGCAGCCGTCGCCCGAGGCGGACCGCGTCACGCTTGCGCGCCGCGTTTACTTCGACCTCGTCGGGCTGCCGCCAAAGCCGACGGAGATTGACGAGTTTGTGAACGACAGGTCCGCCGACGCCTACGAGAAGCTCGTGGACCGCCTGCTTGCCAGTCCGCGCCACGGTGAGAAGTGGGCGCGGCACTGGCTCGACCTCGTGCGCTTCGCGGAGAGCGACGGCTACAAGGCGGACGACTTCCGCCCGCACGCGTGGCGCTTCCGCGACTACGTGGTGAAGGCCTTCAACGACGACAAGCCTTACCATCGCTTCGTGCAGGAGCAGCTCGCCGCGGATGAACTCTTCGCCGACAACCCGGACGCGCTCGCGGGCACGGCTTACTTCCGCGCGGGCATCTACGAATACAACAACCGCGACGTGCGCGGGCAGTGGCAGCGCATCCTCGAGGACATCACGGACACGACGGCCGACGCCTTCCTCGGCATGGGCCTGCAGTGCGCGCGCTGCCACGACCACAAGTTCGACCCGATTCTTCAGAAGGATTACTACCGCTTCCAGGCGTTCTTCGCGCCGCTGCTGCCGCGCGACGATCTCACGCTCGCCACGCCCGCGGAGCGCGCCGGGCACGCCGTGAAGCTCAAGCAATGGAACGAGGCCACCGCCGACATCCACACCGAGATCACGAAGCTGCTCGCGTCCGTGAAGCGCAACACGGAGAAGAGCGCGATCGAGAAGTTCATCGAGGACATCCGCGTGATGATGAACAAACCGCCCGGCGAGCGGACGCCTTACGAGCATCAGATCGCCGAACTCGCCTACCGGCAGGTCATCTACGACATCGAGCGCCTCGACACCAAGCTCAAGGGCGAGGCGAAGGACCGCGTGCTCGCGCTGCGCAAGAAGCTGACCGAGTTTGACGCGCTCAAGCCCGCGCCGCTGCCGACGCTCATCGCCGCGACCGACGTCGGGCCCGTCGCGCCGGCCGTGTTCATCCCGAAAAAGGAATCGCTCGGCGCAATCCCCGCGGGCTTCCCGACCGTGCTCGATGAAAAGCCCGCAACGGTGAAGCCGTTCGCGACGTCGACCGGTCGGCGCGCCGCGCTCGCGCAATGGCTCACGCAGCCGTCGAACCCGCTGACCGCGCGCGTCATGGTGAACCGGCTGTGGCAATGGCATTTCGGCCGCGGCCTCGCTGCGAATGCAAGCGACTTCGGCAAGCTCGGCGAGAAACCGTCGCATCCGGAACTGCTCGACTGGCTCGCGGAGCGCTTCGTCGCCGAGGGCTGGAGCTTGAAGAAGTTGCACCGGCTCATCGTGACCAGCGCGACGTATCGGCAGCGCAGTCAGACGGGCGCGGGGGAGGGCGGGAGAAAAGGAGAGAGGGAGATCGCCGCCCCTGCCCCCTCTCACCCCCTCACCCTTTCCACAGCTCACCTGAAGGACCCCGAAAACAGGCTGCTCTGGCGCTTCCCCTCGCGCCGCCTCGAGGCCGAGCAGATTCGCGACGCGATTCTCTCCGTCACGGGCGAGCTCAAGCTCGAGCCCGTGGGCGGCCCGAGCACCGACGCCCTCACGCCGCGGCGCACGATCTACAGCAAGATTCTCCGCAACGCGCGCGACCCCATCCTCGACGTGTTCGACCTCGCCGAGTCGTTCAACAGCGTCGCGCAGCGCAACACCACGACCACGCCCACGCAGGCGCTGCTGCTCTTCAACAGCCAGATGATGCTGCGCCACGCGAGGGCGTTCGCGTCGCGGCTCGATCAGGAATTCCCCAGCAGCGATGACGAAATGATCGGCGCCGCGTATCGCCTCGCCTTCGGACGCGAGCCCCGCGCCGCGGAAAAGGCGGCCGCGCTCAAGTTCGTCGGTGAACAAATGAAGCGCATCGGCGCCGCCGAGGCCGCCGCGAGCGCGAAGCCGTTCGCCGCCGAGAAGATGCCGTATCGCGACGGCGTCGCCGCGGTGGTCACGCCCGAGATAGGCTCCGAGACGCTCCTTGTGCCCGACAGTCCCACGCTGCCGAAGGCCGACTTCACCATCGAGGCGGCGATCCTGGTCCGCACCGTGGACAAGGGAGGCACGGTCCGCACGATCGCCGCGAAGTGGGCGGGCGACAACAAGAAACCCGGCTGGGGATTCGCCGTGACCGGGGATGGCTCGCGTCGAAAGCCGCGCACGCTTGTCATGCAGTTCATCGGCACGAAACTCGACGGCTCGTTCGGCGAGGACGCGATCTTCTCCGATCAGACGCTCGAACTCGGCCGGCCGTATTTCGTCGCAGCGTCGGTGAGGCTCGCGACAAACAAGGAACCCGGCGAGGTGACGTTCTACGTGAAGGACCTCGCGAATGACGACGAGCCCATCTCGATCGTCAACGTGCCGCATTCGATCACCGGCGGCTTCGCGAACACACTCAGCCTGCAAATCGGCGGGCGCGCCGCAAGATCCGGCGGTTTTGACGGCATGATCGACGACGTGCGCCTCTCGACCGGCGCGCTCAAGCAAGACGAACTCCTTCTTTCGCACGACGCCGCCACGGACAAGACCGCGGGCTTCTGGCAATTCGAGTCGCGCCCGAACGCGTTCAAGGATTCGAGCGCGAGCGGCAACGACATCCGCCCGCCCGCCGCCGCCGCCAAGGCCGCCGCCAACGCCCGCACCGCAGCGCTCGCCGACTTCTGCCACGCCCTGCTGAACGCGAATGAGTTTGTTTACGTCGATTGACCGCATGACCAAGTCCGGCTGCAACCAGGTGGAGTGGGCTGCGTCGCGCCGCGACTTCCTCGCGAAGGCGGGCGCGGGCTTCGGCAGTCTCGCGCTCACATCGCTGCTCGCGCGCGATGCCGCCGCGGCCGAGGCATCGAGGGGCGACCTCGTGAATCCGCTTGCATCGAAGCCCCCGCACTTCGCGCCCCGCGCCAGGAGCGTCGTCTTCCTCTTCATGGAGGGCGGGCCGTCGCATCTTGACACGTTCGATCCGAAGCCCGCGCTCAAGCGCCACGCGGGCAAGCCGCTGCCGCCGAGCTTCACGAAGGGCCTCATCACCGCGATGGGCGAATACGACTCGCCGGTCTTCCCCGACAAGCGCGAGTGGAAGCAATATGGCCAGAGCGGCCTGTGGGTGTCCGACTGGTGCAGGCACGCAGGCGAAAACGCGGACGAGATGTGCATCCTGCGTTCCTGCTGGGCGAACGGGATCGTTCACTCCAACGGCGTCTGCCAGATGAACACCGGCAGCATCCTCGCCGGCCGGCCGTCGCTCGGCGCGTGGGTCAGCTACGGGCTTGGCACGGTGAACCAGAACCTGCCCGCGTTCGTGGTGATGCAGGACAACAACGGCACCGTGGTCAATGGCCCGCGCAACTGGGGCGCGGGCTTCATGCCCGCCGTGTATCAGGGCACGCGCATCCTGCCGGGCTCCGAGCCCATCGCAAACCTCAACACCCCGGAGGGCGTCAGCGACGAGCGGCAGCTCGGCAAGCTCGATTTCCTCAACTCGCTCAACCGCGGGCACGCCTCGGCGCGCGCATCACAGACCGAACTCGACGCGCGCATCGCCGCCTACGAGCTGGCCTTCCGCATGCAAGCCGAGGCTCCCGATGCGGTGGACCTCTCGAAGGAAACTGACGCGACCAGGCGCCTCTACGGAATGGAAGACAAGGACAGCGCGACGTTCGGCCGCATGTGCCTGCTCGCCCGGCGGCTCGTCGAGCGCGGCGTGCGCTTCGTGCAGCTTTACAGCGGCGCGGGCAGCAAGTGGGACGCCCACTCCGACATCGAGAAGAACCATGGCGAACGCTTCCGCGAGACGGACAGGGCCGTTGCCGGATTGTTGAAGGACCTAAAGTCGCGCGGGTTGCTTGACACGACGCTGGTGGTGTGGGGCGGCGAGTTCGGCCGCACGCCAATGAGCGAGAAGGGCAACGGGCGTGACCACAACCCGACCGGCTTCACGATGTGGATGGCCGGCGGCGGCGTGAAAGGCGGGCAGGTCATCGGCGCGACGGACGAGTTCGGGCTGCACGCCGTCGAGGACCGCCTGCACGTGCACGACCTGCACGCGACCATCCTCTGGCTGATGGGGCTGAAGAACCTCGGCCTCACCTACAACTACAAGGGCCGCCCGGAGAACCCGACGATCAACGAGGGCGAGCCTTGCGTGAAAGTCGCAGGGCATGCTGCCTGATCGGCCCACCGCGCGGGGGCACTCACTTGCAGGCGGCTTCGGCTGCCCGAGCGCCTGACTTCGCCGGCTGGCTCGCGAGGCGGGCTTTGGGCTGCTTGAGCAGGCGCTTGGATTCTTCGAGGAGGAACTTCGTGTCCATGAACGGCTGGTAGCTGATGTCCTGCCAGCGCACGAGTCCGTCCGCGTCCACGAGGTAGCTGCCATGCAACGGCTGGTTCTCGAAATCGTCAAACGCGCGCCACGCCTTGAAGGTCTTGAGCGACTTGTCGCTGACGATCGGGAATGGGAATCCGCCGGCCGGCTTCGCTTTTTCGTGCGTCGCGCGAAGCCCGTCCACGCTGTCGGTGCTGATGGCAAGCAGCGAGATGCCGGCATTCGAAAACTCCTGGGCAAGCGGCGCGAAGGCGTTGAGCTGCTCGATGCAGTGCGCGCAGCCCGCGCCGAGGTAGAAGATGACGATGACGGGTTTGCCACGATAGGACTTGAGCGAAACCTGGCGGCCGTCGCCGCTTGCGAGTGTGAAGTCGGTCGAGGTCCACGGATGCCAGCGGAACGGGCCGAGCTTCGCGAGGTCGGGCCGCGCGCCCGTGTCGTCCTTCTTCGCGACCGCCGGGCGCCAACTGGCGGAGAACTTGAGGTCCTTCGCGACGGGCGCGATGCGCTGCATCACCGGGACATCGAGGTCGGCATGCGGGGTGATGTCGCGGAGCCGGTAGAAGTGTTCGTAGGCGTCCTTCCATCTGCCCGCGCGGTAGAGCAGGTCCACGTAGTTGGCGAGCACCTGCACCTGATTGGTCCCGGCTTGCACGGACTCACGCGCGAGCCGCAACGCGGCGTCGACGTTGCCCATCGCGAACTCATACTGCGCCTGACGGTCCTTCGAGAGGTCCTTGCACTTCGCAAACTGCTCTTTCGCGGCTGCAAAGTTCGTCGTCTTGATGGCTTGGACGAGCCGCAACTCGGCGAGCGCGTTCTCGATGGCGAGCCGGTTGGGCGCGGGCGGGGTGTTGGTTCTTGCGGAGGGCGTTTGGTTCGTGGAGGGCGCGTTCGTCGTCGAGGTCACGGCGGTCGCGGCGGCTGCGACGGCGCGAACGGTGTCCTCAACCTTCGGCGCTGCCTTGGCCGCCGCTGCCGGCGCGGGCGCGGGTGTGACTACGGGCGGCGTGTTGGTCGTGGTGGCGGGTTCGCGCTTCATCATCGCTTCGAGCGCGGCGATTTGCTTTGCGGCTTCGGCGGAATTTCCCTTGTGCGATTGGGCGAGCCCGATGAGTCGCAGACGGCGGGCCTGCTCGCCGGATTGGGCGGTCGGCTCCATGTAGATGGTGTCGGCGAGTGCGAGCACGTCGCTCCAAAGCTCGAAGCGGTTGAGCGTGTCGAAGAGCCGCGTGCGGCCGTAAAGCATGCTGCCCTTGCCGGTGTGATTGAACTTGGGATGGCGCGGGAGCTCGATCATGTTGCGCGCGAGATCCACGGCGTCGCGCGCACGGCCGATGTGGCTGAGGTTGCGCGCGAGCCACTCGTTGTTGTGGGCGTAGTTGTGGATCTGGTCGGGCAGCACGTGGTCGCGCACCATGAAGGCGTGGTCGGTGCGCGCGCTGGCTTCCATCTGCCACACGGCATCGTCGTAGCGCTTCACCTTGTCGTAGATGTGGCCGGGCATGTGCCACATGTGCGCCGTGCTGGGCGAGGACTGTCCGCACTGGGCCGCGGAACTGAGCGCGAGCTTCGCGTCCTTGTTATCCCAAAGGTGGATGACGTAATGGTGCGCCGGATGCGCGGGGTTCGCCTTGAAGATTTCCTTGAGCACGGCATCCACGGCGGTGTGGTTGGTGACGCTGCCGTTGTTCCACACGTGGTAAGCCCAAAATGCTTTCGCCTCGGTCGCGTGTTCACCGGGGAATTCCTTCGCGAGTTTCTCCAGCCCGCTGGTGAGCGCCGTGCGGCGATCCTTGTCGTGACGCTTGTCGTCCTTCCAGAACTCGGCGTAGAGCTCGATCCAGCGCTGCTCGCGCGGGCTGGCGGCGGACTTGAGCGCCGCGGCGCGCTTGATGAAATCGCGGGCCCGTTTCTGGTTGCTTGTGTTCGCCATCGCCATGCCCCAGTAGGTCATGGCGCAATTCGTGTCGTGGCTCGCGGCTTGCCGGAAGCTGCGCTCCGCCTCGAAATACCAGAAGCCGTGCAATTGCCCGACGCCCTGGTCGAAGAACTTTTGCGCGAGCGGGTCCCGGGTCGTCACCGGCAGGTGGACCCGCCCGGTGTTTTCCATCAAGTAGGCCTTCTGCCGCGCGCCCTCGTTGAAGACTTCGCCGTGATACGAGTGGCCCGGCAGCGGCCCGGACTGCTCCTGCGCGCGGGTGGCGGTGCGGGCGAAAGCGAGGAGGAATACGATGACGAGAACGACGGGAACGCGCGTTGAGGAATGCATGAACATCGGTCCGCAAACGGCCATACGTCAAACCGCTCGCGGGACTGTCCGATGATGTGCAGAACAGCCGCGGCCGGGCAAAGTTTTTCGGCGGCCCGGATTTGTCGCGGTGAAGACAAACCCGGGCAGTCGCAAGTTGCGCGCACCCGCGCAGCATCCAAGGCCGGCAAAAATGCTGCGACAGGCCTGTCGCGGTCGGCCCGCCGGAGTCCGCAACATTTTCCACGCGGATCCTGAGTCTGGGCCGGTGAAAACCGCCGGGTCGATCATCGCCCCGTGGTCTCGCTAAACTTCCAACGCAGCATCTGTCACGGCGCCTTCGCTGGCTGGGCGGACAGTGGCGGCATATTTGGCGAGCACGCCGCGCGTGTAGCGCGGCTTGGGCTGCTTCCAAAGGCGCAACCGGCGGTCCATCTCAGCCTTCGCTATGCCGAGCGTGATCTCGCGCTTCGCCGCGTCGAAGACGATCGTGTCGCCGGTTTTCACGATTGCGAGCGGACCGCCTTCGTAGGCCTCGGGTGTGACGTGGCCGACGACGAATCCGTGCGAGCCGCCGCTGAAGCGTCCGTCCGTGATGAGCGCGACGTCCTTGCCGAGGCCCTTGCCCATGATGGCGGAAGTCGGCGAGAGCATCTCGCGCATGCCGGGTCCGCCGCGCGGGCCTTCGTAACGGATGACGATGACGTGCCCGGCCTTCACCGTGCCGTCGAGGATGGCCTTGAGCGCGAGTTCCTCGCTGTTGAAACAGATCGCGCGGCCGGCGAACTGCAAACCTTCCTTGCCGCTGATCTTTCCCACGGCGCCCGTCGGGCAGAGGTTGCCTCGGAAGACGACGAGGTGGCTTTCCGCTTTGATGGGATGATCGAAGCCGCGGACGACGTCCTGCCCGGCGGGATACTTGGGCGCGCTCTTCAGATTCTCCGCCATCGTCCTGCCCGTGACGGTGAGGCAGTCGCCGTGCATGAGGCCGCGGTCGAGCAGCATCTTCATCAGCGGCACGGTGCCGCCAATCTTCACGAGTTCGGCCATGACGTATTTGCCGCTGGGCTTGAGGTCGGCGAGGACGGGCACGCGTTTGCCGATGCGGGTGAAGTCGTCAATCGTCAGCTTCACGCCGGCGGTGTGCGCCATCGCGATGAGGTGCAGCACGGCGTTGGTCGAGCCGCCAAGCGCGATGACGAGCGTGATCGCGTTCTCGAAGGCCTTCTTCGTCATGATGTCGCGCGGGCGGATGCCGAGCTTGAGCAGGTTGAGCACGGCGGCGCCGGCCGCCTCGCAATCGCGCGTCTTGTCCTGCGACACCGCGGCCTGCGCGCTGGAGTTGGGCAGGCTCATGCCGAGCGCCTCGATCGCGCTGGCCATCGTGTTGGCCGTATACATCCCGCCGCACGAGCCCGCGCCGGGAACGGACACTTCCTCGATTTCCTGCAACTCCGCGTCGCTCACCTTGCCGGCGGCGTGTTTGCCGACGGCTTCGAACACGGTGACAATGTCCGCGGGCGTGCCGCGATAATCGCCCGGCAGGATCGTGCCGCCATAGACGAAGATTCCGGGGCGGTTGAGCCGGGCGAGCCCCATCACGCAACCGGGCATGTTCTTGTCGCAACCGCCGATGGCCACCACGCCGTCAAAGCCCTCGCAGCCGACAACCGTCTCGATGGAGTCCGCGATGACCTCGCGCGACACGAGCGAATACTTCATCCCTTCGCTGCCCATCGAGATGCCGTCGCTGATGGTGATGGTGTTGAAGACGACCGCCTTGCCGCCGGCCTCGTTGACGCCCTGCGCGACGCTCACGGCGAGCTGGTCAATGTGCATGTTGCACGGCGTGACCATGCTCCACGTGGACGCGACGCCGACCTGCGGCTTCTTGAAGTCGTCGCGCGTGAAGCCGACGGCGTGCAGCATCGCGCGGCTCGCGGCGCGCTCGGGGCCGTCCACGACAACGGATGAAAACGCGCGAAGGGAAGCGGTCGGTTTGCGGGCAGATTTTCTCATGTCAAAGCGCCGCGCAGCTTGCGCGAAGGCCAACGGACTGGCAAGCGCTCCACCGGAACGCGCTTGCTTGCATTTGTCGATGCCAGTCGGGCCGAGTTAACCCGGATCGAGACCGACGACGAGCCACGGGCTTCAATCCAACGTCTTCAAGCCCTGCACGACGCTCATCTTCGCGACCCCGGCGGCCGGCGCAATGCTCGCGACGATGCCAAGCCCGGCCGCGACCGCAGAGGCGGTCCCGATGATGCGCGGCGTGACCTCGAAGGTGATGAACAGCCCGCCGGTGATCTTCTGCATCAGTTGCGCGGGTTCGAAGAGGAACCACGCCCCGCCCACTCCGAGGGCCGCGCCGAACATCGCCAGCCCGAAACTCTCCGCGAGGATGAAGGCGAACAGCTCGCGCTGGCGGAATCCGAGCGCCTTGAGCACCGCGAGTTCGCGCATCCGCTCGCGGATGGCCATGCTCATCGTGCTCGCGGCCACGAGCACGAGCGAGAACACCACCACCGTGCAGATCGAGCCGATCAGCACCTGGATGTTCCCGAGCATCGAGACGAAGCTCAGTTGAAACGCCCGCTCCGTCTCCGCGCGCACCTCGCACGACGTGTTCTTGAACGCCTCGTTGATCGCCGTCACGACCGGCGCCACTTCGTCGAGCGAGCGGGCCTTGACCCACCACGTGCCGACCGTGCCCTTCAGGCCCGACGCCTCGTCCAGATAGTCGTGGTGGAAGAGCACGTTGCGGTCGTCAATCGTGCCCGAATAGATGCCCGCGATCTTCAGTTCGATGGTGCACGGGTAGATCGTGCTCTCGAGAACCATCTTGTCGCCGAGCTTGAGGCCGTATTTGTCGGCGGTGAGCTTGCCAAGGATGCACGCGGTGCGGTCGCGCTCGAACGCCTCGAACTGCCCCTCGCCCATTTTCGCCTCGCCGAAGATCGGACGCAGGAGCTTCGGGTCCATCGCGAACTGCGCGAACGCGGTGAACTCCTCGTTCCGATACTTGCCGCCAAACCAGCTGAACGGCGAGACGGCCTCGACGCCGGGGATCTTCTCGATCACGGCGCGTTGCCGGTAAGGCAGTGGGTTCGCGAGCGAGATACGGTTGCGCACGACGATCCGCGCCGCCGCGCCGATGTCCTCCGGCGGGATGGTGAACTCGCGCAGCGTGACCAGCAGGGTGACCAGCAGGAACAAGCTGACCGCGACGCTCAACACGCACAGTGCGGCGCGCCGCTTGTTGCGCAACGCGTTCTTGGCGATGAAAGTCGCGATGGTCACGGGACGATCGGCGCGGAGTGCGTTGTGCGGATGGCGGAATGGCGGGACGATCGATTTGACCAGGCGAAGCGCCAGGCGACCGGGCATTGAAGGGCGGAATTCATCACACAACCAGCTCCCCCTTTTCCAGATGCACCGTCCTCGAGCCGAACGCCGCCGCCTTCGGGTCGTGCGTGACGAGGATGACTGTTTTGCCGGCGGACGTTGTGAGCGCTTGCAGGATGCCGAGGGCTTCGTTCGCAGAGTTCGCATCGAGGTTTCCCGTCGGCTCGTCGGCAACGATCAGGGCGGGGTCGGTCACAAGCGCGCGTGCGATGGCGACGCGTTGCTCCTGCCCGCCCGAAAGCTGGCGGGGGAGGTGATGCGAGCGGTCGGCGAGGCCGACGAGTTCGAGCGCGGTGCGGACCTGTTTCTTGCGCTGGCGCCCGCCGAGCTTGGTGAGCAGCAGCGGCAGCTCGACGTTCTCGAACGCCGTCAGCACCGGGATGAGGTTGAATGACTGGAAAACGAAGCCGACATTCTGGTTGCGCCAGTCGGCCAGGTCGGACTCGCTGAGCTTCGCGACGTCAATGCCCTGCACGCGGCACTGGCCGTTCGTGGGGCGGTCCACGCCGGCGATGATGTGCAGGAGCGTCGACTTGCCAGAGCCGCTCGGCCCCATCAGCGCGAGGAACTCGCCCGCCGCGATGTCGAGCGAGAGGTTGTTGAGCGCGGTGACGTTGATGTCGCCCTGCCGGTAAACCTTGGTCAGCGATCGGATCGAGACGATGGGAGCGGCGTCGGCCATGTGGCGGAAAGGGATACGGCCCGGCGCGCCGGATTGCAAACACGGCGGCGCGTTGTCCGCCGCGCGCCCGCGGGCTCAGCGTGTGGCCACGGCTTCGGCCGCGACCGGGCGCAGGTTCCAGACGAGGCCCGTCCACGAAAGCACCTTGAGCGTGTAGTAGGTGAGGTCTACTTCCCACCACCGGAAGCCCTGCCGCGCGGAGTGCATGTAGTGGTGGTGATTGTTGTGCCATCCCTCGCCAAGCGTGAGGAGCGCGAGCCAGAAGTTGTTCCGGCTGTCGTCACCCGTCTCAAACCGCCGGCCGCCCCACACGTGCGCGAGCGAATTGATGCTCGACGTGGCGTGGAACAAAACCGTGGTGCTGATGAAGAATCCCCACACGAGCAACTGCCCCGCCGTCACGCCAAGGCCGGGCGCGTGGCGTTCGAGCAACCCGCCGGCAACGAACAGCGCGACCGCCAGCAACGCGGGCACGAGCGCGTCGAAGCGGTTGAGAAAGACGAGTTCACGAAACTTCGCCAGGTCGCGCACGAGCCGGTAGTCCGTGGGGAAATTTCGGGCGCTGGTGATCCAGCCGATGTGCGACCACCAGAACCCGTGGTGCCGGGGCGAGTGCGCGTCGGTCTCCTCGTCGGAGTGCTGGTGATGATGCCGGTGCTGGCAGGCCCACCACAGCGGGCCGCGCTGCACCGCGGACGCGCCGACGAGCGCGAAGCCAAACTGGACCGGCCGCGACGTCTGGAAAGTCCGGTGGGAGAAGTAGCGATGATAAAAACCGGTCATCGCAAACATGCGGATGAAGTAGAGCGCGAGCGCGACGCCGACGGCAGCCCAACTCCAGCCGACCCAGAAGATTCCGAGACAGCCTGCGTGCAGCACGATGAAAGGGATGCATCGCACCCACTCGACCTTGTCCGGGCGCGCACGGATGGCGTCAGGGTCCTCACAGCCGTGGTCGGCATCAAACCACTGGGCGAGGGAGATCAGACAGCGCCGGAGCGGACTTGGGTCGTGGGCTTGGGCCATGGTCCGGAGGACAAAAACAGAAGTCGTGTCCAGTGTCAACGCGCGCTGCCGGAAGCGACCGCACGCCGCGGCCCGGGTCAATGCGTCCCGGGTTTTCGGTCCTTTACGCGGAACCCGGCAAGGCGGAGGTAGAGATTGCCGAGCCACGCTGGGACGAAGCGCTTCACGGAGAGCTTGAACGAGTGCCAGAGATTCTTCCGAAGGAATGCCGCCGTGAGGAAGTGCCGGTTGGCCGGCTGCCCTGCGACCGCCCGCAGCACGGTGCCGCCGAAAAGGTAAAGCGCGCCGCACGCGCGGATGCGGCTGACGACGTCGGCGCATTCGGGCGAGTTGAGACGGCGAAGGAGCTCGCCGAGGAGCTGGCGGTATTCCGCGGGGTTGCGCCGGCCGCGCTCGTGGAAGGACGCGCCGCGGATGTTCAGGATGCCAAGTGACTCCGGCACGTGACAGATGCCGTGGCGGAACGCGAGCACGTGCATCACAAACCAGTCGCAATGCCACTTGAGCGCGGGCGCGAATCCACCGGCGGCGCGGGTGCGCTCGCGGTGGAACACCGTGGTGTGGCTTGCGATGAAGAGCCGGCCGGTGCGCTCCAAATCGACGAGCCGCGCGGGATCGAGGAAAGCCGGCTCAGGCGACATCCCCACGCCCATGTGCCAGCGCAGCCCGCGCTCGGCCTGGCGCCAGTCTCCGATGGCGCAGCACAAGCCCGCCCCGGGATGTGCGGCAAGGAGCCGGAGCGATTTCTCAAACAGACCGGGCAGCACTTCGTCATCCGCCGCGGCAAAAAGCACGAAGTCGCCACGCGCCAGGTCGAGGCCGTGGTTCATGCCCGCAACGACACCCCGGTTGGCCTCGTGCCGGATGAAGCGGATCGCCGGGTGCTGCCTTGCAAAGCCCTCGATCACGGCGACGCTGTCGTCGGTCGAGGCGTCATCGATGACGATGACTTCGAGCGCCGGAGCGGATTGGGCAAGCAGGGCGCGAAGGCAGACGGGAAGCGTGCGGGCGTGGTTGTAGTTCGGGACGATGACCGAGAGTGAGGGAAGGTTCATCGCAAGCCGCCTCCGCGGTCAGTGGCTCGGCGCAGCCGGTGAACGCGAGCAAGGGGCGCGCATGGGAAGCTACCGTTTCCCGCAGCCGATGCCGAGGAGGTATTGCGCCATCGGATGGTAGCCGGTGTGCACGACCTCGTCGTTCATCGAGAAGACAAAGGCGTTGTGGAAATGGCGGAGGAGCAGTGCCTTGAGGCCCGGACCGTCCTTGCAGTTGACGTGGCCGGCCTTGCTCGGGGGCGACGCGTGCGCTTGCGACGGGAGCGAAGGGCAGCCGAGGATGAGCACGCCGCGTGGTTCGAGCGAGGCGGTGAGGTTTGACATGAAACGGTCTTCTTGCGCGGCGGCGATGTGCTCGATGACATCGAGCGCGTAAGCGCCGTCGAAGCTGCCGGGGAACGGCTGCTCAACCATATCGTGCACGACGGCTTCGAACTTCCATCGCGCCACCATCCGGCGCCTGGCGTCCTCGATGAACACGGGGTCGAAGTCCGTGGCGGTCAGTTTCGCGACTTCCTGCTGCACGAGGCGCGTGCCAAAGGCGTCCGCGCATCCGACCTCCAGCACGTGGCGCGACCCGCTGAGCATCTTGGCGACGAACTTGTAGCGCGAGAGCGTGAAGACCAGGTGCCGCGGGTCATCATGCCAGGCCTGATTGGTCATCAAACCCAGCGGCGCGACACCTTCCTTGAGGAGGTCCAGCGTCCGCTGATACTGCGGTTCACGCGTGGTGAATGGTTCGGAACTCATGGGAGAGAGTGTGCCGGGGACCGCAGGCTGCCGTCATTCAAAAATTGGCGCGTGTCCCGCCTGCATCTCGACCCGGACAAGCGTTCACGCCGGCGCGGCCGGTGGGAGCCGGAAGTCAACGGCGGGATACTGGCGATTCAGCCGCGCGCGCACGTCCGCCGCCTGTGCCGCGGGCAACGCGAGCATGACCCGGCAGCCGGCCGGGGCGTCGGCCGGACGGAGAATGGTGCGTCCCATGAACGACTGGCCCGGACGGCTTGGATCCTCGTCCACGAAGAACGCGGCGCGTCCGCCGAGTTCGCCCTGCAGCCATGTCGCGGCGATCGAAGTGCCGAAGATGCCCAGCGGGCCCGCGGCGGCAAGCGCGCGCGTGTCCTTTGCAAGCGCGGTGAGCCACTCGAGTTGACCAAGCACGGCGGGCGTGAGGTCACCGGTGGCCCGCATCGGGCGCGGACCCGCGCCGGACTTGCGCGCCACGATGGTGATTTCCTTCGCGACCCAGTCGGGCGCGGCAACGATGACCTCGAAGCCCGCGCTCTCGACCAACTCGCGGAGCGGCGGGACGAAGCAATGCGACGCATGGTCCGCCACGAGGAACATGAAGGGGTTCTGCCCGCAGTCCGGAACCTGCACGAGCAGAAGCCCCCCCATGGCGAGCTTGGGCCGCAAACTGACGAGAAACTCCCGCGGCGAGGGAATGTGCTCGAGCGCGTGAAGGAGCGTGATGGCGTCGAATTCGCCCGGCACTTCGGACGCGCCGCATGTGTGGAGCCGTTCAACACGAGGGATGGACTCGACGATGGACTTGCAGTGGTCGTTGACTTCGACGCCCGCGAGGGACCATCCGGGAAACATGGCGCTGAAGGCGCGCAGCAGGGCGCCGTTGCCGCAGCCGATGTCCACAAGCCGGCCGCCAGCCGGGAGGGGCATCTCCGCGTGCCAGCGTTGCAGGAGTCGCGCCGAGCGCGTGCCTGGCTGACCGGTGCGCGGGTCGAACACGCTCTGCTCCGCGCCCTTCGCCTGATGATAGATGGTGTAGTCCTCGTAAATGCGCCGGGACTGGTCGTGCCACGCGGGGTCGAGCACGGCTTGCGCGCACGAGCAGGCGGGGCACGTGGCGAGTCGCCCGCCCGCGGGCCAGGGCTTGCAGTCCGAGGTCACGCGCCGCAGTGCCGCGTAGGCGGGCAGCAATTGCAACGCAGCGCCACCGCAGACGTGGCAGGCGGCCTGTGCGCTTGGCGTCATTCGAAGAAGATGAACCCGTAGTCACCGGTGTAGCCGCACCGGGCGAAGATCCACTCCCACTCCGGCGGCGTGTAGAAGGACTCGCAGGTGATCTGCCAATACAGCAGGTTGACCTTCTCGCGCTCCGTGCGGTAGGAGTCGTTCACGATGTATTTGCCGCCCCGGCCGACGCGCTCGATCTCGCGCAGCGCCTTCTCGAGGTCGTAGATCCGCAGGTTGTGCAGCGTGTTGATGGCCACGACGAGGTCAAAGCTCTTGTCCGGATACGGCAGCGATACGGCGTTGCCGACCTTGAGGCGGTCGCGGACTTCGGGCATCCCGTTGGCGACGGCGTATTCCGAGATGTCCACCCCGGACACATCGATGCCGGGGCAGACTTCCATGAAGTCATGCACGAGAAAGCCCTTGCCGCAGCCGATGTCGAGCACGCGGTCGCCCGGCTTGAGCCCGTAATGTGCGACCAACTGCCGGGCGAATGGAATCCATCGGCCGTCATACTTGAAACCGCCGTAGCCATACTTGCGGTCGCCGTCGAAGTAATCCTGCCCGAATTTCTTCGCCACCGCGGCGCATTCGGCCTTGTCGTGCTCGACGACGCGCTGGAGGTAATTGCGCGCGGTCGCCTGGTGAACGGTGGAGATGAAGTCCAGCTCGGCCATGGCGGGTGAGGTCAGTTCGCGAGCGCGCCAATCTCGCGGGCCAGCAATCCGGTCTCGAGTCCGTGCGCCTTGAGGAGGTCGCCGTGCGACCCGTAGACGTGGATGAACTCGTCCCGCAACGCGAACGTGCGAAGCGTGCAGCGTGCGCCCGAGTCCCACGCGAGCGCCTTGACCTGCGGACCGAGGCCGCCGAAGGGCGCGTGCTCCTCGATGACGGCGATCGCGGGGAATCGGGCAAGCAAGGACTTGATGCCTTCCGTGTCGAGAGGCTTGAGGCTGTGGATTGAATGGACGGCGACGCTTCGCCCGCGCTCGCTCTCGATGCGCGCGGCGACGTCGAGCGCCATCTTTGTGATCGGTCCGTAGGAAAGCAGGCAAACGTCGGCGCCGGGGCGGATGCATCGAACCTTGCCGAGTCGGAACGGATCCGGCGCGCCCGCGGTGAGGTCCGGCTCGCCGGCCTTCCCGAGACGCAGGTAAACCGGACCGGGAATGTCCGCGACACACGCCCGTGTGCACAGCGCGGATTCGGCCGGGTCGCACGGCGCGAGCACGGTCATGTTGGGGATCGCGCTCATTACGGCGACGTCCTCCTGCGCGTGGTGCGTTCCGCCGAGGGTCGAGTAGTTCACGCCGGCGCCGACGCCGACGAGTTTCACCGGAAGATTCTGGTAGCAGCAATCCACGCGCACCTGCTCGAACGGCCGGTAGATCGTAAACGTGGCAATGGTGTAGGCGAACGGGATCTTCCCGCGCAACGCGAGGCCGGCGCACATTCCGATCATCGTCTGTTCGGCGACGCCAACGTTGACGAAGCGTTCGGGCGATTCCTTTTGAAAGGACGCGACGCCTGCGGCGGCGGTGATGTCGGCGACGACGAGGACGATGCGCGGGTCGTTGCGCGCCAGTTCGTAGAAGGCGTTGGCGAAGGCGTTTCTCACGAGGCGCAGCCCTCCACTTCCTTGATGGCAATCCGGTATTCCTCTGCGTTGGGCGCGCGGTAGTGCCAGATGGGCACGTTCTCCATGTAGCTCACGCCTTTGCCCTTTGTTGTGCGGCCCAGCAACACAAACGGCCTCGTGCCGCTGCGCGCCCTGACCGCGTCGTGGATGGCCTGCGGATTGTGGCCGTCCACTTCGGCGGCTTCCCAGCCGAAGGCGCGGAGCTTGTCCAGCATCGGGTAGAAGTTTGGCAGTGTCTTGCTGGTCTGGCCGAGTGATTGGAAGTCGTTCAAGTCCACCAGCACCACGAGCCGCGTGATGCCGAAAGAGGGGGCGACCATGAGCGCCTCCCACACGGAGCCTTCCTGCAACTCGCCGTCGCTCATCACCACGAAGATGTCGCGCGCCTTGCCATCGAGCTTGTCTGCGTAAGCCATGCCGACGGCGAGGCCGAGGCCGTGCCCAAGCGAGCCGGTCGAGGCCGAAATGCCTGGCGTGCCATAGTCCGGATGCGTCGCCAGCGGGAAGCCGGGCTTGCAGAAGTTCTCCAGCCACGCCGTCGGGATGACGCCGAGTTCTTCGAGCACGACGTATTGCGCGGGCGAGCCGTGGCCCTTCGAGAGCACAAAGGTGTCCTCCGTGGCCGCGTCGCCGGTGCGGTTCATCAATCCGAAGTAGGAGGTCGCCACCAGTTCGAGACACGAAAACGACGGGGCGATGTGCAGCGCGCCGACCGTCTGCGAAATGTCGAGGATGCGCCGCCGATACCGCTTGCACCGTGCGCGCACCGCGTCCGCATCAAAAGGAGGTCGGGCCATGGTCAGACTACGTGCGGAGGATGTAGCCGGTGGGCACGTCGCGAATCTGGTCCAGATACTTGCGGCCCCAGGCGATCATTTCCTGGATGCCTTCCTCGAGGCTGATCTGCGGCTCCCAGCCGACGTCCTGCTTGATGGCGCTGCTGTCCAGCCAGTATTGGCCGTCCTGCCCAAGCCGGTCGGCCACGATGGCGCACAACTGGTCAAACGGCATCGGGAAGCCCTCGGCCACTTTCGCAACGAGGTCGCGGATGCTGATCGGCAGCGGGGGACCGGCGTTGTAGACGCGACCAGGCGGCGCCTTCTCGGCGACGAGCAGGATGGCGCGGGCGAGGTCGCGGGCGTGAATGTAGGATTTCTTTGCGCGGCCGCCCCCTTGGAGCGGGAGCTTCTGGCCCGTGAGTCCGCACAGCACGGCGCGCGGGATGACCCGGTGCAGGAGCTGGCCGGGGCAGTAGGCGTTCGACGGCCGGATGATGTTCATGCGGAACTTCAGCACGTTCGCGACGGACATCAGATACATGTCAAACGCCGCCTTGCTCGCCGCGTAAGGGCTGGTGGGCTGCAACGGCGTCGTCTCCTTGGCCGCGAAGTCCACCGAGCCGTAAAGTTCGCTGGTGCCGATCTGAATGAACCGCTCCATGTAGTCGCGCTTCATCAGTTCCTCGCTCATCTTGGCGAGCGCGACGCAGTTCGTCTCGAAAAACCGCCACGACTTCTTCCACGACACCGCGCCTTCACCCTGGGCCGCGTAGCTCACGATGACCTCGGGTTTCTCGGCATCGAACAACTCGAAGAGCCGGTCCTGTTCGTGGGTGATGTGAATCTGGTGGTAGGCGTAACGCGAGTCGCCGCGGCCCACGCCGAGCGAAAACGGCTCGGGCTTCTCGGGGTTGCGACCGACTGAGATGACCTTCTTTGCGTCGGTGTTCGCGAGCAGATACATCGCCGTGTGGACGCCGAAGGAGCCGCCGCCGCCAAGGATGACGTAGGTTTTTGCCATAAGTTGCCCGCGCCGCCGCGGGCGCTCATCGCGAGGGCGTTGTAAGTAGCCTGCTTTGGCCGTCCGGTGAAGTTTTCTTTTGGTCCAGCGCGAGGTCCCAGACGCGGGTGACGTAATCGGGCATCGGATGCCGCGGGGCCTCGGCGCGTGTCATGAATCGCACTTCCTGACCCTCGAAACAATGCACCGGTCGCACGCCGTCATAGCTTGCCCACCAGAAGCTCAGCCGAAACTCGCGCCCGGTATCGGGGCTCAGGTAGTCGAACTCTGTCAAGAGCTCCAGCGCTTCGCAGTTGTAACCCGTCTCCTCAAGAAACTCGCGTCGCGCGCAGTCACGGCAGGTTTCGCCCGGTTCGCAGTGTCCGCCCGGAAAGACCCATTGTCCGGCCGCGCTCAAGCCCGGCTTGTCGTCGCGATGCTGGAGCAGTGACGCTCCGTCCTCGCGCAGGAGCACCACGCCGCTGATGCGCGCGCGCGCAACCGCTGGTGGCGTTGGCGACATCGCCCGGACTTTCTCAGGTGGCCGGAGTTGACGTCAATTGCCGATGCACCTGCGCCAGCCCGTCCGCCAGCGCCTGGCAGTGGAAGTCCGGGAATTCGCGCAGGAGCAGCGAGACATCGAAGTGGCGGTGCGTGATGACGGCATTGGCGGCGCGCGGCTGGCAGATGATTTCAACCGGCTGGGGGCAGAGCCGCGCGACTTGCTGCGCGGCTTCCATGAAAGTCACCGCCCTGCCCGTCGCGGCATTGAGCGCGCCCGCCGTGCGGCGCGCGAGGCAAAGCCCGATGAGCCGCGTGAGGTCGCGCACGTGGATGTGGTCGCGCTGTTCCTCGCCGTTGCCGAAGAGCTGGACCTTGCGGTCCTTGAGCGCCGTGCGGAAAAAGCGGTTCGGTCCGTAGCTGTTGTGCGTGTCGCCCGCGCCATAGACGGCGCACGGTCGGATGATGCACAGCGGTGTCTTCGCCACGGCTGCGGAGAAGTGCAGCATCTCCTCGCGCGCGGCGTGCATCTTGCCGTAGAGGCCGATGCCCGCACGCGGCGCCTGCTCGCTCAGCAGGGTCGGCGGATCCTCGAACACGGCGTCGGAGCTCAGATAGACCAGGTGCGCGCACGGCGAGGCCTCGACCGCGGCGCACACGCTCGCAGCCATGGTGAGGTTTTTCATGAACGTCGGCACGTCCTTGCCCTTCTCGGGCGTCAGGGCGGAAGTCACGACCAGCGCATCGTCGGGGCGCAGCCGGGCGCGGAGTTTTTCGACGGCGTCAGGCTGGAGCAGGTCCACCCGCGCGGAGCCGACAAGTTCGACGGGCACCTGCTGCGAGCCGAGGAACTGCGCGAGATCGCGCGCGATGAAGCCGGTCGCGCCGAGGATGACGACGCGCGCGGGAGGCGTGGGCGTGGCGTGGTGGTGTTTGAGCATGGCTGAATCAGTTTCGCACGCCGAGGCGGTGGTGTTCCAAGCCCGCGGTGGCGCAGGCGGAGGAATCGAGCACGGCGAACGGGTCAACGACCACGTTGCCGCGCAGGGCTGACTTCACTTCAGCGGGCGGCACTTTGCTGAACTCCGGCCACGGCGTCACCACGAGCAACGCATCCGCGCCGCTGCAGGCTTCTAGCGCGGAGGCCGCGAAGGAGAGGTTGGCCACCGGCGCGCCGAGCGACTTGACCTGCGGGTCGAAGGCGGTCTTTACGAATGGCGCGAGCGCCTCGGCGAGCGCGACGGCCGGGGAGTTTCTGGTCGAGCGGGTGTTCTGTTTGTAGGCCAGCCCCCACAACGCGAGCCGGGCCCCGGGCGTTCGCGACAGCACGCGTTGGTGGACGAGCCGCAGCACCCAATCGCGGCGGTAGGCGCTGTTGCGCTGCCATGCGCTGACGAGTCCCGCCTCCGTGCCGTGCTGCGCGGCGAGCGCCTGCACGGTGACGAGGTCGCGCTCAAGGTTGCCGCCGGCGAGGCCGAGGCCGGGCGCGAGGTAGGCCTTGGGGCCGATGCGCGCGTCGAGTCGCAACGCGGGGACGATCTCGTTCCAGTCCGCGCCGATGCGCTCGCAAAGTTCGGCAAGCGTGTTCGTGGTCGAGACACTGGACACGAGGAAGAAGTTGATCGCGATCTTTGCCAACTCCGCACTCTCGTAGCGCATCGGCAGGACCGGACAGCCGAACGCGCCGAGCCATTTCGCATAGTCCACGGGCAGCGGCGCGCGCGGGTCGGCGCAGCCGACGATGCAGCGCTCGGGCCGGAGCGCGCGCTCGACGGCGTTGCCGAAGACGAGTGTCTCGACCTGGTAGTGCAACGCGCCGCCGAGGCGCGGGAGCGCGCGTGTGAAACCGGGCGGCACCTGGCTGAGAATCACAGCGGTCGCGTCCGGCGCGAGGTGCGGGGCGGTGTGTTCCAGCAACTGCCGGAGCGGCGCAAGGTCGCTGCGGTTCGCCGCGTCGGTCGGCACGTCGAGCGAGTAGAACACGACGCGGCACTTGGAGAGGTCGGCGGGGTCGGTGGTGACGTTCATCCTCGCCCGATGCGCCGAAAACAGGTCGTCAAGTCCCGGCTCGGAGACAGGAAAATCGCCCCGCGACAACCGCGCACACAGCGCCGGGTCGCGGTCGAAACCGACGACCTCGAAGCCCTTCGCCGCCGAGGCGAGGCCATAGACGAGGCCGAGATGCGAGAGGCCGGCGAAGCCGATCATGGTGGCGGGAGTTGGCGTGTGAGCGCGTCGAGTTGAGCGCCGATCCAGAGGTCGTTTTCCCAGTTCGTCCCGCCGGTCCGGCAGAGCGCGAGGAAGTGGTCGTATTCCAGCTTCCACGTCGGGTCGGCCTGTTCGAGGGTTTCGACTGTTTCCCCGGGCCGGCCGCTGGGCAAGACCCGCGTGCGGACGGTGAGCGTGCTCGGGCCCCACTTGCAGAGGCAGTGGATGTGCGCGCTGCCGCGCTCGGCGAAGACGTCGAGCGTGAAGGTATTCCGCCACGAGAGCAGTGTGGCTTCCATCTCCCACACGGCGGGGCCGTCGAAGCCGAAAGTGACGTGATCCGGCGATTGGTTCTCAAAGCGGTTCGCACTCCAAACCCGGCCGAAGTCATCGCGCGGGCCGGTGAGAAAGTGCGCCAGGTCGAGCATGTGCGAGCCGAGGTCCGGCAACACGCCCGCGCCGTGGTCGCGCCACGGCGAGTTGCGCACGTCGCGCGCGGTGCCGTTGCCGTAGAAGACGCGCGTGAGATACACGCGGCCGAGCACGCCGGAGTCGAGCACCTGCTTGAGCCGGGCAATGTGCGGCTCGAATCGGTGGTTGTAGGCGGTGTAAGCCGCCGCCTTCGTGCGCCGCGCGCGCGCGATCAGCTCCTGAATCTCGCTGGCCGGGGCAAGCAGCGGTTTCTCCACGAGCACATGTTTCCCGTTCGAAACCAGATGCCGGAGAATCGGAACCTTCGCATCGTCCGGCACGCACACACACGCGGCGTCGTAGCGGTCGAGCGGGACTTCCTGGATGGCCTTGAAGTCCACACCCGCGGCGGCGGGGTCCACGACGGCGGTGACTCGATCGCCCGCGATGGCGCGGCGTTTGCGCCCCTGCACCCCGTGGCCGATGATGGCGACTCTCATTCGAAGCGCGCGCGTTTCTCGACCTCCGCGAGTTTCTTGAGCACGTCGGCGGGGGCGACCGGATTGTTGCCGTCGCGCTCGCAGGCGACGGCGGCGGCGAGGGAGCCGAGGATGCTCGCGATGACGTTCGAGCCGGTGGCCTTGAGCGAGAGCGTGGCGTAGGCGAGCAACGCGTCGCCCGCGCCGACGGCGTCCACGACGTGGCCGGCGAAGCTGTCCACGGTGAAAAACGCGCGCACCTCCGGGCTGGGCGAGCGGTAGGTGATGATGCCGCGCTCGCCGAGTTTAAGGATGAGCATCCGGCAGCGCGCCTTTCGATAGAGGTCGAGCGCGAGCGGGCGCACGGTGGAGTCCTGGTCGCCGAGGGCGAAACGCGCCTCGCGCTCGTTGGGCGTGATGAGGTCGAAGTCCTGGAACTCCAAAATATTGCCCCATCGGTTGGCAACCTGGCTGTCGGCGACGCGCATCACGCCCGCGGGCACGGCGGCGGTGAGCGTCGGGATGGTGTGCTTGTTGAAGAGGCCGTGGCGGAAATCGCTGAAGACCGCGACGTCCACGGGATGCGCCGCAAGTTGGGCCTGAAGCTTGCCGAGAATTTTTTCGGAGATGGGCCGGTTGTCGAGCGTGTCCACCTTGAGCATCCGGTAGCCGTTCGTGATGAAGGCGTTCTTGTGCGTGGTGGGCCGCTGCGGATCAATGACGGCCTCGACTTTGATGCCCGCGTCGGTGAGGTCCTTGATCACGAAGTCCTTCAAGGCGTCGTTACCCAGCACGGTGGAGAAGACAACCTCCGCGCCGGCGGAGCGCAGGTGCTTGGCGACGACCGCCGCGCCGCCGGAGAAGTCCTCCTGCCGCTCATACTTCACGCTGAAGGTCGGCGTCTTGGCCGTGCCGCCGATGAGCGTGCAGTAGGTGTAGCCGTCCACGATGGTGTCGCCGAGGACGTGGACGCGCACGCCACGCATCTTGTCGAGCGCGGCGCGGAGGTCGGCGAACCCGAGGCCTTCGGACTGGAGCAGCGCATCGAGCTTGTCCACCGCGAGGTTCGGCGGCGTCATGTCAATGATCGCCGACGAGGACATGATCAGGTCGCCGGGGGTGAAGACCACTTCGCCGCCGTAGCTGTCGAGCGCGGCGATCTCCTCCTTTGTCTTCGGGTGGACGCCCTCGGCGGAATACTCGTAGCCCTTCGCGAAGTAGTCGGGCTGGATGAACTTCAGGTTCTCGATGGGCGTGGCGTTCTCGTCCACGATCACGTAGTCCACGCACTCGAGGGCGGCGAGGTTCATCGCGCGGAGGTCCTGCGGGACGAACGGGCGGAAGTTGGCCTTGTTGATGTGGGCGTCGCTGGTGAGGCTGGCGATGAGCCGGTCCGCCTTGCTCCTGGCATACATCAGGTGGCGGATGTGGCCGGGATGCACGAGGTCAAAGGTGCCGTGGCACATGATGACGCTGTGCGGGCGCGGGCGCGGGCCAATGGCGGCGCGGAGTTGCTCGCGCGTCATGATCTTCCGCCGATAGTCGGCGTGCTTGTCTGCGGCACTCATGCGTAGGGAGTGGACGGTTGTCGGGCGCGGACTCTAGCGGGCCGCGCACAAAAGGCGAGGCGAAGAAAAACTGCCACTTAGTTCTTCCCGCCGCCGAGGAAGGCGAACCACGTCTTGGTCGCCTGCGCGATGGAGGCCTGGTCCCACACCGGCGCCTGCCGCCAATACTCGATGTTTGCCAGCAGGTTCGCCACGCCCTGCTCGAAGGGCACGAGCTGCCGCCATCCGAGGTCGCGCTGGATTTTTGCCGTGTCGGCCCAGGTGCAGTCCGGCTCGCCGGGGCGCTTGGGCAGGTGGATCACCGGCCCGCCGAGCAGTTCCACGAGGCGGTTCACCGGCTGCGGGTTGCCCGCGCCGAGATTCCAGATTTGGTTCACCAAACCCGTCTTCGCCGCGAGGTAGAAGGCGCGCGCCACGTCGGTCACGTAGAGGAAATCGCGCCGCTGTGTGCCGTCGCCGACGACCGTGAAGGGCTTGCCTGCGAGCTTCTGCGCGAGGAAGACGCCGAAGACCGCGCCGTAAGCGCCGGAAGTTTTGGAGCGCGTGCCGTAGGCGTTGAAGATGCGGATGGAGTTGACCGGCAGCTTGTAGGCGCGGCTCCAGTGGAGCACGGCCTCCTCGCCCATGTATTTGCTCAACGCGTAGGGATGCTCGCACGCGATGGGCGCGTCCTCGCGCGTGGGCACGGCGGCCAGGCCGTAGCAGGAGGAGGACGCGGCATAGACGAACTTCCGCACGCCGGCATGCCGCGCGCACTCGAGCACCTTCACGGTGCCCATGACGTTCGTGCTGAGGTAATCCAAAGGCCGCTCGATGGACGGCACGATGTCGCCGATGCCGCCGAAGTGAATGACATAGCTCGCGCCGGCGAAGAGCCGGTCGTCCGCCGCCAGTTCGCGGATGTCGCGCACCTCGACGACGAGGTCGGGGTTGCCCTTGTGGTGCTGAAGGTTTTCGAGCCGGCCGCCGACGAGGTTGTCCATGACGTGGACGCGGTGGCCCTCGGCGAGGAGCAGGTCCACCATGTGGCTGCCGATGAAGCCGGCGCCTCCGGTGACGACGGCGAGGGGTTTGGCGCTCATTTCAACCCGAGCTTTTTGACGCTCTTCACGTTGATGAAGGACTCGTCTGTCAGCGTGTTGCCGGGGAACTTGCCGGCCTTGAAGGCGCGGCACAGGTCGCGCACGGCGTCCTCGATGGTGCGCTTGGGCCGCCAGCCGAGCACCTGCTCGATCTTGCGGGAGGTGATGCGATAGGAGCGCGGATCGTTGGTCGAGGTGCGTTCGATGCGGACGGGCGGGCGCTCGGGGAACTCCGCCTCGACGATCTTCTTGGTGATCCCGGCCAGTTCGTTGACGGTCTGGTTCTGGTAGCCCGCGTTGAAGGTCTGCCCGGCGAGCTTTTCCTTGGGCATCGTGAGCGCCTCGGCGTAGAGGTCCGTCACGTCCTCGATGTGGATGTTGGGCCGCTGCTGGTCGCCGCCGAAGACGGTGATGACGCCCTTGTGGCAGGCGTGGTTGGTGAGGATGTTCACCGTGAGGTCGAAACGCATGCGGGGCGAGTAGCCGCAGACCGTCGCCGGGCGGAACGTCACCACGGTCATCTGCGGCGACTGATACTTGAAGGCGATGGGTTCGCAGAGGCCCTTGTATTTGTTGTAGTCCGTGAGGGGGACCAAGGGGTGCTCCTCGGTGACTTCGGGCGAATCGCTCACGCCATAGACCGAGCTGGAGGAGACGTTGATGAAACGTTCGACCGTGCCGGCCGCGGCCGTGGACTGCATCAACGGCTCGAAGCACTCGTAATTCATCGTGCGGCTCAACGAGGGGTCGAGGTCGAAGCTCGGGTCGTTCGAAATGCACGCCATGTGGATGACGGCGTGGCAGCCGCGCAGCGCGCCGGCGTATTTCTTCGTGTCGCGGATGTCTCCCTCGATGACCGTGAGTTTGGGATGGGGCGTCAAGCCCGCCGAGCCGAAGAGCATCAAATCATAGACGGCCACCTCGCAGCCCATGGCGAGGAGCTTGGGGACAAGGATGCAACCTTTGTAGCCGGCGCCGCCGGTGACCAGAACACGTTTCACAAGTGGGCAGAGGGTAGGAATGAAGTCCGGCCTGTCGAGCGAAAACCCGGCCGGCGCGGTCAGCCGGTCACGATGCGGAAGCCCGCCGCCTGCGCGTCGTTGTAGAACATCCTCACGGTGTCGAGCGAATAGCCGTCGAGGTCCTTGCCCACGAGGTTCAGCTTCCCGAGAATGTCGTGCGTCACGGTGATGACGTGGCAGCCGATGCTGTCCGCGTGGAAGATGTTCAGCAGCTCGCGCGGGCTGGCCCAGATGAGTTCGGCCTTCGGATTCGGCGCGAGCAGCCGCACCGCCTCGGCCATCAGCGGCACCGGGTCGCGGCCCGTGTCCGCCACGCGCCCGGCAAAGACCGAGACATAGCTGGCGACGGCCGGCGAGAGGCAAGCGACCACGTCGCGCACCTGGTCGTTGGTCATCAGCGCGGTGACGTTGAGCTGCACGCCGGCTTGCGCGAGGCGGCGGATGAGCGGCCCGGCAAACTCGCGCTTCGTGTTCGTCACCGGGATCTTCACATAGACATTCGCGCCCCACGACGCAATCTCTCGCGCCTGCTGCTCCATCTCGTCAAAATCGTCCGAGAACACCTCGAAGGACACCGGCCGGCCGCCGATGATCTTGAGCACCTCGTGCGAGAAGGCCTTGTAGTCGGCCACGCCGGCCTTGCGCATGAGCGTGGGGTTGGTGGTGAAGCCCTTGATGAGCGGGTTCGCCGCCAGGGTCGCAATGCCTTTGAGGTCCGCGCCGTCGGCGAAGACCTTCACTTTGAGTTCGCTGGTTTGCTTCATAGGTGTTCCAGGCGGACGATAGCGCGATTCACTGGCCGAGGATAATCCGCACGGCCTCAGGTAAATTCCTGACGGTGAAATCCGGCGCGTCGCGCAGCGCCTCGGCGTAGCCGCAGTCCACAAAGATCGTCCGACACCCGGCGGCCTTGCCCGCCGACACGTCCCGCCAGCGGTCGCCCACCATGAACGACGCCGCGGGCGACAAGCCCAGCTCGCGCGCGGCGTCGAGCAGCAGGCCGGGCTTGGGCTTGCGGCACGCGCACGCGTCGGCGTCCACATGACGGCAGACGCGGATGTCGTCGAGCGGCAGTTCGCGGCGCAGGCGCTCGTGCATGGCATCGAGCACGGCGCGGTCGAGTTTCCCGGTCGCCACGTCGGGCTGGTTTGTCACCACGACCAGCCGCCAGCCCGCCGCCTTCAGCTCGCGCGTCGCCTCGATCACGCCGGGCAGCAGTTCCAAATCCTCCAGCCGGCGCGGCGCGAAGGGTTTGCCGCCGCGCGTCTCCGACCGCGTCAGCACGCCGTCACGGTCGAGGAAGACGGCGCGCATCGCTCAGGGCTTCTTTGCCTCCAGCCCTTCCCATTTGTTCGCCTGCATGAGCACGGCCGGGTGCGTGACCAAGCAATGCCAGATCACGGCTTGGAACGCTTCCGCGTGCGGCGTGATCGCGTTCGCGTCCACCGTCGGCACGACCACAACCACGTCGCCCGCCTTCTTCGTGTAGCCGCCGTCGCGGCCGACGATGCCGAAGACTTTCATGCCGCGCCGCTTCGCCTCGTCCACGGCGCGGACGAGGTTGGGGCTGACGTTGCGCGCCGCGTCGCCGCCGCCGACGGAGAAGATCAGGATGGCGTCGCGTTCGCCGGCGCGGCTGACCTTGAGCCAGCCTTCGAAGACGGTGGGCCAGCCCTCGTCGTTCGTGCGCGCGGTCAGCTCGGCCACATTGTCGCACGGGCTGTAGGCCTCGATGCCCCCGAGCTTGCGGAAATCATTCACCGCGTGGCTGCAATTCGCCGCGCTACCGCCGACGCCGAGGAGGAAGAGCCGCCCGCCGCGCTCGCGGAGCGCGGCAAGTTCGAGCGCGAGCGTCTCGATGAGTCCGGCGTCCAACGCGGCTGCGATCTGCCGGACCTGCTCGAAATACGTTTGCGCGTGCGTCATGGGGCAAAGCTCTTAGCAGGAAGGCGGGCGTTTGGGAACCGCAGGCTTGTGGGAATGGCGAGGCGCACACCGCCGGTGCGTGGGCGGCGGACGCGCATCACGGCTCGACGAGGCGCAGCCGGAAGAACTGCAGGCCCGAGGCGGAGTTGGTGAGCCGCGCGTCGCCGCCGTTGCCGGTGACGTTGGTGGAAAGGACCGACCAGTTGTTCGCGCCGAGGCCAGGCGAACCTTCGAGCACGTAGCGCTTGTTGCGGACGGTCGGCCAGCGGAGCGTGACGCCGTTCGGGCGGCCGAGGGCGTCGGTGGTCACGCGAGGCGCGAGGCGGAGCGATTGCGACGGGTCGAGCGGGTCGATGCCGGCGCGGAGCTTGGCCCAGTTGGGCATGCCGTCGCCGGTGAGGTCGAGGGTGGGGTTCGCGCGGACGTCATACAGCGTGCCGAACCACCGCAGCTTCCATTGGTCGGGCAGCGTGTCGCCGAAGGACGACGCCGAGCGGTCGGTGGCGGTGATGAGGCCGGACACGGCCCGGGCGGCGAAGAGCGCGATGCCGTTCGGCGAAGCGGACGCGTGGTCGAAGCGGATGAGATACGACGCCGAGGCGGGCGTGCCGGGCGGGAGCGTCACGACGAGGTTGCCGAGGAGGGAATCGCCCGCGATGAGCCCGGGCGCATGGTCGTTGAGCCAGATGCCGACCCACGCGTCGGGCGATGGATTCGCCGACTGGAACGGATTCCCGAGGCGGCCGGCCTGGAGGAAGTTGAACTGAACCGGCTGCGTAATGGCGGGCGAGCTGTCGAGCGGTTGCACGCGAAGGCGGAGCATCAGCACGCGCAGCGGATACGGCCCGAAGAGGCTCGCGGTTACGGGCACGGTGACGGTCTGGCCGGCGCGCACGCCGTCGCCCGCCGTGAAGAGGACGTGCGAGTCCTCGGCGCCGTGGCCGGCTTGATGGCTCGCGAGTTCGATCGCGGGCCGCTGGAACCCGAACGTGGGCTTCGGGAGGCTGTTCGTGGTGACGGCGTTGGTGCGCACGCCGTTGGTCCAGAAGCGGACATACCACGTCGCGAAGGGGTTGAGCGAGCGGCGGAGCGTGACGAAGACATCGTCCACCGCGATCACGCCATCGCCCATGGCGACGGCGTCGATGCTGCCGCTGGAGGCGTTGAGCAGGCCGTTGGTGGTGCCGTTGGAAGAATCCATCGCATCGAAGAAATCGCTTCCCAGCGGCGGGATGTTCACGAGGTAGATGGCGGAATTGAAGGTCTGCGAGGCGTCGTCCAGCGTGAGCGTGCCGTCGCCGAAGTCGCCGGCGTTGAACCAGCGGAAGCTCGAGACGTCGCCGACGAGATACGGGCGGACGTTGACGGTGACCTGCTTGATGGCGTTGATGGGGCCGACGGTGAGGGAGCCGTTCGTCGGCGCGGTGAGGGTGACGCCGCCGGCGACATTGGTGGCGGCGGTGGCGTTGAAGACCTGGATGCGATACGTCGTGCCCGTCGGCGCGTTGGCGGGAATCTGGAACCCGAAGCCGCCGGCGAACACGCTGCCGCCGGACTTGTTGAACTGGTTGATGTGCGCCTGGGAGAAGGTGATGAGGTCCTGCGCGAGCGAGTTGTAGAGGTTGGTGCGGCCCTTGGTCTCGAGCCACGCGACGCTCATCACGTTGAAGTTGGTGTCAATGAAGACGGAGTTGGTGAACGTGGGGATGATGTTCGTGGTGACGGTGAAGTCGGTGGTGTTGGTGAAGAGGTTCGTGATGAACGAGAACGCGAATGACGGCGGGATGGGCTCGAAAAACGCCGGGTTGCTCGGCACGGGGCGCTGCAGCATCGAGTCGAACGACAGCGCGCCATTCGTCACCGCGGGCGCGCCGGGGTCATTCGTGACCGCGATGGAGAACCCGAGCGAATACATCTCCTGCCCCGGCAGCAGCGTGATGGTGACGGGCGCGAAGAACGTCTGCCCGGGCGCGCCGATGAATTCCGTCGAGCCCTCGCCATTCTGAAACCCGAATGTGATGAGGTTCGCGGTGAGGTTGCTGTTGATGGCGCCGCCGGAGCCGCCGGACCCGGTGCCCCCGGTGGCGCCCGGGGCGAAGTTCACGCCGCTGACCATGCGGATGAGATGCCAGCCAGCCTCGGCGGTGAAGAGGTTGGTGCCGCCGGCATGGATCGCGACGGCAAGCGGGTCGCGGGCGGCCGCGGGCACCGCGCCGTCCACCCACCCGGCGAGCAGGATTGGATTGGCGAGCGGTTCGTCCACCCACAAGTTCGTGCTTACTCCGTAAAGCGTGCTGACCGTGCCCTCGGGTTTGATGACGCGCACACGGTGGTTGAGGCGGTCCGCGACGAGGATGCTGCCATCGGGTCCGCGCGTGATCTGCTGCGGGGTGTTGAAGCGCGCGTCGGCGGCGAGCCCGTCCACCATGCCGGCGGTGGTGTTGCCGGCGATGATGTTGGTGGTATTGGCAACGGGATTGAGGTTCACAACCGCGTTGCCGCTGACGATGGCGATGGAATTGGTGGCGAGGACGGCGACGCCGCGGGGCGAGACGAATGTGCCCGCGGCGGCGAGGTTGGTGACGGTGCCGGTCTGGAGCACGCGCTTCACGGCGCCGCCGAGTTCGGTGACGACGAGGTTTGTCGAGGAGTCGAGCGACATCGCGGTCGGCGCGGTGAGGGTGGTGGTGAGTGTCGAAACGAGCACGCCGGCCGTCGTGTATTTTCGGAGCGTGCCGTCGCCCTGGGTGAGGACGTAAAGCGCGTCGGTCGAATCCACGGCGACCGCGATGGGGCTGCTGAGGTTTGCGATGAGGGTGGTGGTGAAGCCCGAGGAGGAACCGGCGGACGACAGTTTGCGGACGGAGTTGTTTGCGAGGTCGGCGATGTAAAGATTGCCCGCCGAATCGAGCGCGAGTCCCGACGGGGTGTTGAACTGCGCCTTGAGAAACGTGTTCCCGTCGGCGGAGCCCGCGGAATTCCCGATCGTGATGGGGAAGCTCTTCGGCCCGCCGCCGATCGTGGTGACGGTCTGAGCGCGGAGGGTGCCGCCGAAGGCGAGCACCGCGAGGGCGAACGCTCCGGCTCGTGCGGCTCGGCGCAGGGGGGTGTTCATGGCGAGGCGTCGTTTCAGTCGCTGGCCGCTCACTTCTTGTTCAAGTCACGCAGGGGCACGGGCCGCGCGCTGTCGAATGGCCGTTCCTTGTCGGCGGCCTGCACGGGAGCCTTGGTCTTCAGAAACTCGGTGCCGGAGTCCGGGAACTCGCTGCCAAGGAAGTCAGGCTGCGACGGCTGGAAGTGGCCGGCCTCGATCAATGTCGGCGTGACGAAGATGATCAGGTTTTGCTTCTGGCGGCTCTTGTCCTCGTATCGAAACGCGACACCCAAACCGGGGATGTCGCCGAGCAGCGGCACTTTGCGGTAGGCCTTCGTCGACGTGGTGTTGATGAGGCCGCCCATGACCAGCGTGTCGCCGCTGGGGATGATCACCTGCGTCTCGATGCGGCGGATGGCGTAAATGTTGGCGACGTTTTGCTGGCCGTTGATGGTCTGAGTGTCCTTGCCGTCAATGTTGGAGACTTCCGGGGTAAGCTTGAGCATCACGCGTCCGTCCGGCGCGACGCGCGGGCTGACTTCGAGGATCGTGCCGAGGTTCGTGTAGGTGATTTCCGAGCCAGCGGGTGTCTGCGCCGTGCCGGGCGTGATCTTGAAGATCGGAAAGGCGCGGGTGACGGAGAGCTTCGCGGTCTGGCCGTCCATCATGACGGTGCGTGGCGTGGCGATGAGGTCGGTCTCGCTGTCCGTGTTGAGGAAGGAGAGGACGGCGTTGACGCCGTCGGCGTTGAGGAAGCCGATGGCCGGCGTGAGGCCGCTGGCGGTGTTGAGGTTGAATCCTCCGGCGCCCACACCGCCGATGGCCGTGGTGAGCGCGTTGGCCGTTGTGAACTTCGGCGTGGAGGTGCTGGTGACGACGCTGCCGCTCGGCAGGGTGGTCGTGGTGGTGACGGGCGTGCCTGGGATGGTGGTGGTGGCGGTGCCCGTGACGCGGCCGTTGCCGAAGGAGACGTTTTGCGCGGACAGGGTGCCGCTCCAATCAATGCCCTTGACCGAGCGCGGGCTGCGGCTGGACTCCATGATGCGCGCCTCGATGAGGACCTGCTTCATCGGTGTGTCGAGCTTCTCCACGAGGTCGTTGATGATTTCCCATTCCTTCTCGGTGGCGGCGATGATGAGCTGGCTGGTCCGCGAGTCGGTGCTGACTTTCACACGGGTGGAGACGAATGCGGGCAGGACCGAGGCCATGTTCGTGGGGCTCGCATTCTTGAGCAGGACAATGCGGGTCACAAGCGGTTCCTGCTGGGCGGCGTCCTTGGCGGTGATGCGGACGGTCTTGGTCTTCGGGTCCGCAACCATCACCAGGCTGTGGTTGTTCAGGATGGCTTCGAGCGCCTGAAGCGGGGTGACTTGCGTCATGCGGAACGCCGGAACCTTGATTTGGTCCGCGGGCGCGGCGGTGGCGACGAGCTTGGGGTCGAACAACACGTTGAGCTCGGCGCGCAGCGCGAGGCTCTTGACGACGGTGATGAGGTCGCTGTCGTCGTAGGCGATGTCGGCGAGT
This sequence comes from Verrucomicrobiota bacterium, assembly GCA_016871675.1. Taxonomy (NCBI): domain Bacteria; kingdom Pseudomonadati; phylum Verrucomicrobiota; species Verrucomicrobiota bacterium. Next base: position 31,219 of record VHCN01000009.1, on the reverse strand, counting down.
TCCTCAGGCTTGGGTGGCTGCTCGGGCGCCTTGGGCACCTCGGCCTTGCGCGGCGGCTGGGCCTGGTTCTGGGCCGGGGCGGCGGCGGCGGCCAGCACAAGCGCCGTCAGGACGATGGACAGTTTGATTTTCATTCGCGATTCCAGTTGTTCAGCCCGACCACCGCTTGCTTCGGCAAAGGGTCCACGGGGTTCATAGGTCCGGGCGCAGCTTGAGCTCGCGCGGTTCCTTTTCGCCCTCGACGGAAATCTTCGCCCCGCCGGCCTTGATCTCGAGGCAGCGCACACGGCTGATGCCTTCCTTGGTGCGCACCACGAGTTCGTCGCCGATGAAAAAGTCGTAGGTCGCGGGCCCGGTGTTGATGGCCACGGAGGATTTCTTGCCGACGAACACGCCGCGCACGGTGAACGTGGCGGAGATGGGCGGAACCCCGGTGCGCTGAACCGCGACCCCGTTCGTCCCTTCGGGGACGGTCGGGGTGTTGGTGAAGGCGACGGGCGGCGGCAGGATGTGCGTGACTGGGGGCGGGGCAACCACCCGCGGGTTGCGCCGGGTCGAGTCCGGATAAAATGGGTCGGTGCCTTCACCCAGCTTGAAAGTAAAGGAGGACTTGGGAATCACGACGACCTTGGGCGGCACGTTGGTGATGACGGGCGCGGCCTCCACCTTCGCCGGCGAGCCTTTCTTGTCGGGTGCGCCCTTCTTGTCGGGAGTTCCCTTTTTGTCCGCCGACTTGGCCGGGCTGTTGGTCGCGTCGGCGCCGGACCCCGCGGGCGCTGCGACGCCCGCGCAAAGCGCGAGGGCGAGCAGCAAGGCCAGCCTGCGAAGGGGCGTCAGGGCGGCTTGCATGGTCAACGGCTCCCCGGCGGGGGCTTGATGAGGGCGACGATTTCCATTGTGAACGACAACCGTTCGGGCACGGCCGATTGGGATGCGTCGATCGGCTGGAGGTCGATATTCTGCACGCGGATGTGCGGGAAGGCATTTTCGAAATCCGCAATGAAGCGCCCGATGTCGTGGTAAAACGCCTGGCCGTTGAGCCGGTAGAGCGCGGACTTGTAGGGGAAGTCCGGCAGCATGCCGATCTGGAATTCCTCGGCGTTGGAAAACGTGCTGATCTCGACGGCGGTGTGATTGCCTGCGGCGCGGAACTGGTTCATGACCGTGCGAATCCAGTTGTTGGTGTCACCAGAAACCATCCTGGTCTCGAGTTCCTCGAGCCGGCGGAGCGACTCGTCGAGTTCCGCCTGTCGCTGCGGAGCTTGTTGAACGAGCTTGCGGGCCTCGTGCTCCTTGTTCTGGGTCTCGGTGATCTTGGCAAGGAGCTGCGCCTGCTTTTCCTGCAACGTGCGGATGCCAAAGAACCACATGCCGACAAGCGCGAGCGCGCCGGCGACGGCGACCGTCGCGATCTGTTTCTTCTTCTCTTGGGTGAGCTTGGCCATGGCGGATCAGTTGCGGACGCGCTCGGGAAACACGCAGTCGAGCTGGAATTTGAAGTAGCTCATGTTGTTTTCCACGATCACCGGCGAGAATTGCTTGAACCCGACGCCAGCCTCGTTGGTCATCACGGAGCGAAAATAGGTGTCGGCGAGGAGCTTCTCCTTGAACTTGTCGTAATACTGCTCCTCGGGCCGCCCGGAGTCGCGTCCTTCAATGATGACGGTGATCCTTTCAGTGACGCTCGCCTTCTTGCCGGGCTTCTTGGGGTCGCTGGACTTCTCCGCCACGGTCGCAACGTATCGCTGTTCTGTGCGCACGCGCGAGAGTTGGATGTTGGGCGAGATGGCGCGTTGCATCACGTCGAGCTGCGGCGCCCAGAGGAAGCGGTTGGTCGCGAGCGCGTAGAGCGCGTCCATCTTCTGGTCGATCTTGCGGATGTCCGAGAGGTTGGTGCGCGTGGCGCCGGCATCCTTCTCCATTTTGTGGAGGGAGGCCTCGGTGTTCGCGAGCTCGGTTGCGGCGGCGGAATTCTTGAGAAACACCGAGCTGCCCCACAGCGCGAGGAGCATGGCAAAGAAGAGCACGACGAGGACCGCGCGCTTGACGGGGTTTTGCCTGCGTGCCTTCTCCTCGGCCTGCTGCTCCGCGAGAAGATTGATCCGGATGGGCATGGCTAGAAGGAGGTCATGGCCGCGCCGATCGCCACGGCGAGTTGCGGCGCGAGGTTCTCGACTTCACCAAGCTGGTGCGCCGGAAGCGAGAGCGTCAGGAAGCTCGTCGGGTTCCACGCCTGGCACGGCACCATCAACTCCGTCTGCAACGCCTGCACAATCGCGTTCTCCCGCGCGGGACCGCCGCTGAAGAAGACCTGGCTCACGGGCTTGTCGAGTTGGTGGTCGATGAAATCGACCGAGGCCCGGAGCTCGCGGCCGAGCGGGAGCAGGATGGCAATCGCGGCGGATTCCACCTCGGGCGTCATGGGCTGCTTGCCGAGCTGGATTTCGTCGGGCGTCACGCCCATCGCCTCGGCAAGGCTCGCGGTGAGCCGCTGCGCGCCGAACGCCACCACGCGGCTGAGCATGAGCTGGCCGGATTGCAGGATGCTGATGGTGGTGTTGCGGTAGCCGATGTCCACGAGGGCCACCACTTCCTTGGCGAACACCTCGGGCATCGCCATCTCGAAGGCGTTCGCGGGGCCGACATAGCCGAGGGTCACCTGGTCCACTTGCACGCCCGCACCACGAGCCACGCCTTCGAGGTGTTCGACAAAGTCCTTCTTCGCGATGCCGATGACGACTCGCGTCTTGGCGACGCCCTTTACCTTTTCGCCCTTCGAGACGTCCTTGGGCTGGAGCAGGTGGCAGTCGAACAGGCTGTCCTTCAAGTCCTGCTGCACGTAGTTCTTGCCCGCGATGCGGAGCACGCCGCGCAATTCGTCGACGGGCACGAGCGGCATCTCGGCGAACCGCAGTTCCGAATCGCCCACGCCCACGACGAGGCAGACTTGCTTGGCGTGCGCGCCGAGCGAATCGAGGACTTTCTTGAGGTGCGCCGTGAGGACTTCCTTCGTCGGGGGCTTGTCGCCGGACGTCGGGGCCTCGACGCAGACGAAGCCAAGGAATCTGTAGCCGCCGCCGGCGCGCTGGACGTGGACGGCTTTGGTGATCCGGGAGCCGAAATCCACCGCGACAACCTGGTCACGTTTGCCCCGACCATTGATGATGAAGGGCAAGTCCATGTTTTCATTCCTTTGTAATTCAGCGGAAATGTCGAAGCAAGCCGCAATGTCGCGGAGGGCATCGCCGATGCCGCGGGCGCGGCGATCGAAGCGCGCGATTGCACCCGCACCGCCCCGCGCTATCCTCGCGCCGTGAACCGCCTCACGCGCCAGGAGCAGCTCGTGATCGTCACGCTCGCGCTCCTGCTCCTCGCCGGTCTGGCCGTGAAGCTCTTTCGAACGTCCCACGCTCCCGCCCCGTCCAACACCGGGCCGCCTCCAACCCGCCATGCACAAGAACCTTGATATTGACGCCGTGCTCGACGACCTCGTCGCGAAGGATCCGCGCTTCCGGCGCGACGCCTACCACTTCATCCGCGACGCCCTCGACCACACGCAGCGCAGCCTGCTCAAGTCCCAGAAATCCCAGCCGCGGCACGTGAGCGGGCAGGAGTTGCTCGAAGGCATCCGGCAGTTCGCCCTTGAACAATTCGGACCGATGGCCCGCGTGGTCTTCGACGAATGGGGCGTCCAGCGCTGCGAGGACTTCGGCGACCTCGTTTTCAACATGATCGAGGCCAACCTCCTCGGGAAGACCGACAAGGACAGCCGCGAGGATTTCAAGGGCGGATACGACTTCTTCGACGCCTTCGAGAAGCCGTTTCTGCCCGAGGGCACAGCCAATCCCCGCGCCGAGCCCGAAGCCAAAGCTCCCTGAGCGGCCGCCGCAGGGCTTGACCTTTCCACCGGAACGTCCATCTTACGCGGCCCGGCGCGCACCGCCGGGATCGCGAAGCAGCGGGGATCGGCTCCGGTTTTCTTCACGCACCGCGCACCACGCTCATGCAGCACATCCGAAACATCGCCATTATCGCCCACGTGGACCATGGCAAGACCACGCTCGTGGATTGTCTCCTCAAGCAGTCCGGCACCTTCCGCGCCAACCAGCACGAATCCTCCGAGGAACGCCTCATGGATTCGATGGACCTCGAAAAGGAAAAGGGCATCACCATCCGCGCCAAGAACGCCGCGTTCAGATACAAGAACTACCACGTCAACATCGTGGACACGCCGGGTCACGCGGACTTCGGCGGCGAGGTCGAGCGCATCATGAACATGATTGACGGCGTGCTGCTCGTGGTGGACGCCGCCGACGGCCCGCAGGCGCAGACACGCTTCGTGCTGCGCAAAGCCCTCGAGGCCGGCGCCAAGCCCATCGTCGTCATCAACAAGATCGACCGCGAGAACGCCAACCCCAGGAAGGTGCTCGACCAGGTCTTCGACCTTTTCATGTCGCTGAATGCCACCGACGAGCAGCTCGATTTCCCGTTCATCTACTGCTCCGCCAAGGCCGGCTACGCGAAGACCGAGTTGGAGCACATCTCCGGCACCATGGAGCCGCTCTTCGACTCCATCACCAAGCACATCCCGCCGCCGCGGGCGCGCGCGGGCGAGGGCTTCCAGGTGCTCGTGGCCAACCTCGACTACAGCGACTATCTCGGCCGCATCGCCTTCGGCAAAATCTACGAGGGCAAGGTCAAGCTCGGCGACCCGGCCATCTGCCGCCACGGCGACGGCCGCATTTCCAAGGGCAAGATCACCGCCATCTACCACTTCGAAGGCATGAAGCGCATCGAAGTGCAGGAAGCCCACGCCGGCGACATCGTCGGGCTCACCGGCTTCGAGGATGTCTTCATCGGCGAGACGATTTGCGACTCGGAGGCCCGCGCCGCGCTGCCCTACATCCCCATTGACCCGCCGACAATTCAGATGGAATTCGCCGTCAACGACGGCCCGCTCGCCGGGCTTGACGGCAAGCTGGTCACCGCGCGCCACATCTGGGAGCGCCTCCTGCGCGAAGTCCGCACCAATGTCGCCCTCCGCATCGCGCAGACCAGCGACCCGAAGGTCTTCGCCGTCTCCGGCCGCGGCGAAATGCAGATCGCCATCCTCGTCGAGCAGATGCGCCGCGAAGGCTACGAGGTCCTCGTGTCCCGCCCCGAGGTGCTCTACAAGAAAAACGCCACCGGCAGCCTGTTTGAGCCCATCGAGAAGCTGTTCCTCGAAATCCCGCAGGAGCACATGGGCGCGATCATGGAGAACCTCGCCGGCCGCAAGGCGGAGATCAGCGGCATGCACCATCACGCCGACCAGGTCACCATCGAGGCGCTCATCCCCATGCGCGGCCTCATCGGCTTCGAGACCGACCTGGTCAACACCACCCGCGGCCTTGGCGTCATGAGCCACCTCTTCCACGAATACGGCCCTGACCGCGGCGAAATCGCCGCGCGCAAGAACGGTTCGCTCGTCAGCATGGAACAAGGCGAGGCGATGGCTTACGCGCTGAACATGATCCAGGAACGCGGCCGCCTCATGGTCCAGCCCGGTGACGCCATTTACGCCGGCATGATCGTCGGCGAGAACGCCCGCGAGAACGACATCCCCGTCAACCCGTGCAAGGCAAAGAAGCTCACGAACATGCGGTCGCAAGGCGACGGCAAGGGCATCCAGCTCACCGCGCCGCTCATCCTCTCCCTCGAGCGCGCGCTCGAATACATCGGCCCCGACGAATACGTCGAGGCCACGCCCAAAAACCTCCGCCTCCGCAAACGCCTCCTCGACGAAACCCAGCGCAAGCGCGCGTCCCAGGCGCGCATCATCAAGCTGGTTGAGAATTGATCCTCCCGCGTCCCGCCTGAAAATGCAGCAGGCCCGCCTTGCGGCGGGCCTTGCCGTTCCGAACGCGCGGCTGCCCGCGGCTATGCCCGCTCGATGTATTTGCCCGAGCGCGTGTCCACGCGGATCTTCTCGCCGGTCTTGATGAACAGCGGCGCCTGGATCTCGATGCCGGTCTCCAGCGTGATCATCTTCTGCACGTTGTTTGCCGAGTCGCCGCGGATGCCCTCGGGTGCGTCCTTGACCACGAGCACCACGCTGGGCGGCACTTCGATGGACACCGGCTTGTCCTCGATGAACGTCGCGACCACGCTGCCGTTTTCCGTGAGGTAGTTCGCCGAATCCCCGACGAACTCAGGCGAGAGCGTCACCGTCTCGAAAGTCTCCGGGTCCGAGAAAACAAAGTCATCGCCGTCCTTGTAGCTGAACTCCATCTTGCGCGTGTTGAGCGGGACGACCTCGATGCGCTCGTTGGAGCTGAAGCGCAGGTCGGCCGTCTTGCCGGTCTTGATGCTGCGGAGCGTGACCTGCACGAACGCGCGCAGGTTGCCCGGCGTGCGGTGCTGGCAATCGAGCACAACGGTCACGTCGTTGTTGTGCTTGATGGCCATTCCCTTTCGGAGGTCGTTCGCGCTCGGCATAAGTGGTCTTCGATGTGTGCCGTCCGGAAGCAGGTCGGCGGAGGCGGGAAGTTAGCGGAGGAGCCCCCCATTGCAAGCCCTCATTTGGCCGCGCCGAGCCGCCGGTCACAGCTCGCCTCGGTCGAGCGCGCCGAGCACTTGCGGGTCGCGCACATCCACCCAACGGCCTAGGATTTCCAGCCCCGCGATGCGGTGCCCGCCCGAGACCATGGCGCTGATGGCGTCGGTCAACTCGTATTCGCCGCGCGGTGATTTCTTGAGCCGCGAGGTGAAGTCGAAGAGCGACGGCCTGAAAATCTGGATCCCCGCGTTATACCACGCCGTCTGGCCGGGCCGGAGCCAGCCGCCGGCGCGCAGTTGCTCCAGGTCTGTGGGCGTCGGCTTCTCCACGATGCGCCGCAGGCAGAATTCGTCGTCGAAGAACACCAGCCCGCCCTTGGTCACATCTTCGCTGCCCGTCACGGTCATCAGCCCCGAGAACGGCGCCTCGCCCCATCGCCGGATCATCTGGATGTAGGTCTCCGGCCGCACGAGGATGTCGCCGTAGGTGAGGAAGAACGTCTCGCCGCCGAGAAATTCCTTCGCCACTTCGGGCGCCTTGCCGGTGCCGTCCTGCACTTCTTGTCGCGCGTAATGGATGGTGATGTTGAGCTTGAGCCATGAGCCGTCACCAAAGCCCTTCTCGATGACCTCGGCGCGCCAGCCCGTGACGATGCAGAAATCATGCACGCCCGCCGCGGCCAGCCCGCGGATGATGTGCTCGAGAATGGGCCTGCCGAGCACGTGCAGCATGGGCTTGGGCGTCTGGTGCGTGAGTTCGCCCATGCGCGTGCCTTTTCCGGCTGCGAGAATGACGGCTTTCAAAGTGCTTGGCGCCCCTCGGGGCTTCGGGTTGACCGGCGGAATTCCTGCCGGCCGATGGACGCGCCAGAGGAAAGTGCAGACACCGCTTGAACGCAAGCCCCGTCCGCGAATCCCGCCCGGAAGATTTTTTTCGTTGAGTTCTGTCGCCGCCGGGCGGTGAATGCGGCGACAACACGCAACCCACCTCCTCATGTTTCAAGCCGTCCTTTTCTTTGTCGCCATCCCTGCGATTGGTTTCGCGCTCGGAAGCTTCTTCGCATCGGGCCGCACCCCCTCCGGCAAGGTCGCGTTGCTGCTCGCCGCCGTCGCCCCGGCCGGGGCCGGGCTCACGCCAGTGTTCTGCTGAGGGCACCCGTTGTCGTGGCTCGGTCCGAGCCTCGTTCTCGGCGGTTTGCCCGCGGCGCTCATCTACACCGACCAGGCTTGGGGCAAGGCGCCTGACCGTCAATGCGCGCGCATCGCGCTCTCGCTCACCCTGCTCGAAGGCGCGGCGCTCCTCGGCTTCATCGCCTTCTGCGCGGCGTCCCCGTGAGGATTCGCGCGGGCTCATCGCTCCCGGCAATGAGTTGATTAAACCCGTTGCCAAAAATTCCCCCGTGTGGCATAGGTCGAGCCCATGAAACGCCTACTCGCCCTGGCTGGACTGTCCCTTTCGCTCGTGCTGGCTCCCTCCGCTTCCGCGCAGGAGGACCAATACGTCCGGATTTTCAACCTCATCGTGCAAGCCGACGCCCTCCGCGCGGACGGCAAGGGCCGCGAATCCCTGGAGAAATACCTCGAGGCGCAGGACGGCTTGAAGAAAATCCAGTCCGCCTTCCCGTCGTGGAACGTGAACGTCCTCAACTTCCGACTCAAATACATCACCGACCGCATCACGCCGCTCATGCAGCAGTTCCCCGGCACCGCGATGCCCAAGCCCATCCTCCCGCCCGGCACGATGGACCCGCTTATCGGCAGGATTTCAGGGCTTGAGAAGGCGCTCTTCGACAAGGACCAGCAGATCATCGGCTTCCGCGCCGACAAGGAACGCGCCGAGGCTGCCATGCGCGATGCCGAGGCGAAACTCCGCGAGGCGCTCGCCGCCCGCCCCAAAGACGTCGACCCCGCCGAGATGGCCAAGGCGCAGGATCGCGTGAAACTGATCCAGAAAGACCTCGACATCCAGAAGATCACGCTCGAACAGCAGACCGCCAAACTCTCAGGCCTCGCCAAGGAGAAGGACGCGCTCCAAAAGCAAATCGAGGACGAGAAGCGCGAACTCCCGATGCTCAAGACCCAAAACGAAGGCCTCAAGCGACAGGTCGGCGAACTCTCGAGGCAAGTCGGCGCCCTGCCGAAAGTGCAGGACCTCCAAGCCCAACTCGCCGCGGTGAAGACCGAGCTCAAGGCCACGCAAGTCCAGAACGAGGCGCTCCAAAAGGACAACAAGAAGATGGAGACACTCCTCACCGACCCCGGCCTCGCGACCGTCGACGCCTCCAAGCTGAAGCAACTCGAGAAGGAGCGCGACGACCTCCAGAAAAAACTCAACGACGCGCTCAAGGCCGGCGGCGAAAAAAAGAGGTAAGCTAGCCGATGCCGCCGAGGTCGGGCGCCTCGCCCGCGAGCTTGCCGCCGCCCGCGCCCGCGCCCGCGTCGCCGCGCCAGAAGCCAAGGCCGTCCCCTGTTTCGAAGGAGGAACTCGCGCTCTTCCGCCAGCCCCGCCCGCCGGCACTACCAGAAAGCGCCCGCCAATGGCATGAGCCCGAATGCGAGTCTGGAAAAACCCTCGGGACCCAGCCCGGGTGACGCACACCTGCCGCAAGCCGGCGGTCGCGGTGGAGTCGCGTCGGGCCCTTGCGTGGATGGATGCTGAAGCGGGCTGAAGCCCGCGCTCCTTCATCTTCTGGCGCGCGCCTGGCTAAAATCTGCCCGGCAGCTTCCCGCCCATCCGCGACATCATCTTCTGGAACTTCCCCATCTTCCGCATCATCTGCTGCATCTGGCCGAACTTGTTCAGCAGTGTGTTGAGTTCCGTCACCGACACGCCGCTGCCCTTCGCGATGCGCTGGCGCCGCCGGGCGTTCAGGATTTGCGGCAGCTTCCGCTCCTTCGGCGTCATCGCGCAGATCATCCCCTCCATCCGGCGAAACTCCCGCTCGCCCTTGGACAGGTCCGCGCCCTTGAGCATCTGGTCGCCGCCGGGCAGCAGGCCGACGATGTTCTCCAGCGGGCCGAGCTTCTTCATCTGCCGCAATTGATCGAGGAAATCCTCCAGCGTGAACTCCCCCCTTCGCATCTTCTCCTCGAGCTTCTTGGCGTCCTCCTCCTGGATCGCCTCGGCCGCCCGCTCCACCAGGCTCACCACGTCGCCCATGCCGAGGATGCGCCCCGCCATGCGCTCGGGATGAAACGGTTCGAAGTCCTCCAGCTTTTCGCCCGTGCCCGCGAACTTGATCGGCTTGCCCGTCACCGCCTTGAGCGAAAGCGCCGCGCCGCCCCGCGCGTCGCCGTCGAGCTTGGTAAGGATCGCGCCCGTCAACCCGAGCGCGCCGTCGAAGTGCGTCGCCACGCTCACCGCCTCCTGGCCCGTCGCGGCGTCGAGGACGAGCAGGATTTCCTGCGGGCGCATCAGGTCGCGCAGGCGCACGAGCTCCTGCACAAGCGGCTCGTCAATCTGCAACCGGCCCGCCGTGTCGAGCAGCAGCACGTTGCGATTGTTCGCCTTGGCGAAATCCATCGCCTCGGTCGCGATGCGCGTCACGTCCGTCTCGCCGCGCCTGAGGAAAACCGGCAGGTCGAGCGGTTTGCCGAGCGTCTCGAGCTGGTCCATCGCCGCGGGCCGATACACGTCGCATGCCACGAGCAGCGGCTGACGGCCCTGCTTTTGCAGCAGCCGCGCGAGCTTGCCCGTCGACGTCGTCTTGCCCGAGCCGTGCAACCCCACGAGCATCACGCACGCGGGCGAGGCGGACAGGTTGAGCCCGGCGTTCGTCGAGCCGAGCAGTTCCACGAGTTCGTCGTGGATGATCTTGATCACCTGCTGCCCCGGCTGCACCGTCTGCACCACCTCGACGCCGAGCGATTTCACCTTCACCCGCTCGATGAAATCGCGCGCGACCTTGAAGTTGACGTCCGCGTCCAGCAGCGCCAGCCGCACCTCGCGCAACGCCTCGGCGATGTTTGCCTCGGAGATTTTCCCGAGGCCGCGCAGATGGCGGAACACCGACTGAAGCTTGCCCGTGAGATTGTCGAACATGCGGCGGAAGATTCGCAGCCCGTGCCGACCGCGCAAGGTCCAATGTGTCGTGACGCAACTGCCTCACTTCACCCGCGCCAACAACTCCAGCAGCTTCGCCACAATCTTGCGCGTGGCGTCCTTCTCGACGCGGCTCGTGCCGAGCCACGTTTCGTAGCCGCCGAGTTCGTGCTGCTCGGGCGTGGGCAGGTAGCCGTAGCCGCCGTTCGCCAGTTCGATGGTGAACGTCGGCTTGAACGGGCTCGTCGCCTTCAACTCCAGCCCGGTCTCCGCGAACGTCTCAAACGGGATCGCCGCCACCGCCAGTTCGCCGATGCGGAACGCCTGCAGCACCACGCTCACCTCGTCCGGCCATTCGCCCATCTGCAACGCCCGCTGCGCATAAGTCTCCTCGTGGCGATGGATGGGTGAAACCGTCTTCGGCCGGGCGAGCACGTCCTTCGAGCGCGCGACCAGCTCGGGCGAAGGCTTGCGGACCTTCAACGCCAGTTCGGACTGCGCGGACTTCAACCCGACCCAGTCGCGGTGTTGCACGGTCTTGAGCGAGCGCATGACCTCGTGCGCGAGGTCGTCCGCCACGAGTCGCATCTTCTCGTAAGGCGCGCGCGCGACCGCAGGGCCGCGGAAGTTGATGTTGTTCACGTCGGCGCACGTGCCGTTGGACAGCAGCCCGACGAACGGCGGGTCGAGCCGGTCGGCGCCGAGCAGTTGCTGGATGCGGTCGCAGAACACGCCGAAGTAATCGGCCGAGATGTGCGTGCCGGGCACGCCGCCGACGTAGTGCAGCGAGTAGTTCGCGAGCAACGAGATGGGCCGGCCGTTCGTGGACTGCACGGAGAGGAACGTCACGCCCGGGTCCACGGGACCGGCGGGCGCGAGCAGGTTCGTGTTCCCGACGCCGGGGTTCATCATCACCTTGTCCTCGCCGCCGAAGGGGTTCACCAGTTTCGTGCCCGGCTTCATGTGCCAGCGGCGGTTGAACACGTGCTGCGGCAGCTCGCCCGTGCCCCAGCCGATGCGCGCGGGCGCGAGGTTGTTGTGCGCGCGGCGGACGCCATCCGCGATGCGGCGCGCGAGGAAGGACTGATAATCGTCGAGCGGCTGGCCGAAGTTGAACGCGCTCGCCCCGCGCGCGCTCGGGCCGGAGTGCGTGTGCGTGGCGGCCATCATCATGCGCTCCGGTGCGATGCCGGTGGACTCGCTGGCGAGGCGCTTCGCCTCGTCGAGCACCTCGCGGTTCACGGAAACGCTGTCAATGATCGCGACGGCAAGCTTGGTCTGGCCGTCGTCGAGCACGAGACAGCGCGCGTGAAGCTCATCGTGGATGTGCGTCGAGGCCGGGACGGTGAACCCGCCGACGATACCCGCGCCGATGGCCGGCGTGATGTTACTCGTGGCCGCTCCCGCGCGGAAAACGCGGGCCTTGGGCTCGGCGGCTTCGAGTGTGGGACAGAGAATCCCGGAGATTGAAACGATGGCCAGGGCAATCGAGCGGATGCGGTTGTGGTTCATTGCTTCTTCCCCTTCTTGCCGGCGGGCGGCTGGTGCGCCTGTTTGCCGGCCTTCCAGATGTCGGGTTCGACGGTGTTCTTCTGCGGCGCGCCGGGCGTGCTGCGGCCGTCGGCCACGTATTTCTCAAGCAGCTTCGTGAGTTGCGCGACGACCTCGGGGTGCCGGGACTGCACGTTATTCGTCTCGCCGACGTCGTGGCGGAAGTCGAAGAGCTGCACGAGCGGCAGCGCGGTGGTGTCGGCCTGGCCGGGGCGCGGCGCGCTCCACCCGCCGGAGCCGGGGCAGAGTTCGAGTTTCCAGTTCCCCTGCCGGATGGCGAAGGAGCCGTTGATGGAATGATGCACGACAGCTTCGCGCAGCGGCCGCGTGTCCTTGCCGAGCAGCGCGGGCAGGAAGCTCACGCTGTCCTCGCCGGCGTTGTCGGGCAGCTTCGCGCCGAGCATGTCGGCGACGGTCGCGAGCAGGTCGGTGAGGCAGATGACCTGGGTGCTGGTGGCGCCGGGCTTTATGCGCGCCGGCCAGCGCACGAGGAAGGGGACGCGGTGTCCGCCGTCGAAGATGTCGGCCTTGTGCCCGCGGAAGGCGTGGCTGGGGTTGTGGCCCTTGGCGAGCAGCGCGGGGAAGTCCGCCTGCGGCGAGCAGCCGTTGTCGCTGGTGAGGAGGACGATGGTGTTCTTCGCGAGGCCGAGGCGGTCGAGCGCGTCGAGCAGTTGGCCGATGGCGGCGTCGGTCTGCATCACGAAGTCCGCGTAGAAGTTAAGCCCGCTTCTTCCCTGCCATTCCTTCGTCGGCACGATGGGGGTGTGCGGCGAGGTGAGCGGGAGATAGAGGAAGAACGGCACGGACTTCTTGTCCGGGCTTTCCGCGTGCTTGATGACGAAATCCAGCGCCTTGCGCGTGAGCGTGGGCAGCACGTCCTCGACCTCGAAGTCCGGCGCGGCAGGGCCAGGCCGGCAGCGGCCCTGTGCGCGGCCGAGGAAGAGCGGGAACTCCTTGTCCACGGTCGGCAGCTTGGTGACGCGGTCGTTCTCGATGAACGTGTAGGGCACCATGTCGAGCGAGGCGCTGAGGCCGAAGTAGTAGTCGAAGCCGACGGCGTTCGGGCCGTTGGCGATGGGCTTGGAGTAGTCCACGTTGCGGACCTGCGCGGGCGTTTCGATGTTGAGTTCGGAGACGTCCTTGCCCCGGAGTTTTTCCCAATCCATGCCGAGGTGCCATTTGCCGATGGCGGCGGTGTGATAGCCGTGCTGCTTGAGGAACGAGGCGACGGTGAGGCGGCCGGGTTCGATGAGCCGCGGGCTCAGGCCACCGAGCACGCCGGACTGGAGGCGTGTGCGCCAGTTGTAGCGGCCGGTCATGATGCCGTAGCGCGTCGGCGAGCAGACCGACGACGGCGAGTGCGCGTCGGCGAAGATCATCCCCTCGCGCGCGATGCGGTCCATGTGCGGCGTGGCAATCTTGCCGTTGGGATTGAGTGCGCGGACGTCGCCGTAGCCGAGGTCGTCGCAGAGGATGTAGAGGATGTTGGGACGGTCAGCGGAACGGAGCGGAAGTTCAACCGCGACGAGGGCGAGCGCGAGGAGAAATCGCAGCGGGTTCATGCGGCGAGTGTATCAGTGAAGCGACTGCGTGCAATACGCGGCCGGCGGGCGGTGGCCGCGGCGGACGCCTTTGCCTGCCCCCACATTTGCCCGGCCGTTGCTGCCATCACAACTTGCGGCGTTGATCCACCGGCTCGACGGGGAATGCGCGCAACCCAAACACGACGGGCACTTGCCCGCAGTGGCCTGACGTTGTCGCGCGACGATTAAGGCTCGGATTTTTTTGTAATCTCGGGCAAGGTTGCCCGGCAATCCAATGCACCCAAAACCCGGCCCCAATTCCAGCCCGCTGGTGTGCGCCAGCATCGCGCTTGTGCTTGCCGTCTTCGTCGTCGCGCAGTCGAAGGGCCCCGGGGACGCGAAGGGGCAGGGCTTCGGCGGCCCAAAGGGCGGCAAGAACCAGGCCGCGCCCGCGGGCGACGGCAAGAGCCCCGCCGCCAGCGTAGCCACGATCACCATCGACGCGGGCTACCGGGTCATTCGCGCCAACGGTTTGCCCGACCATCTGCCCGGTCAGTTCCCGAATCGCGGCAACCCGAATCTGCTCGCGCCGCAGAGTTACAACTTCCGCGTGCCGCTCGGGCCGAGGGAGAACGCCACGTTCACACGGCTGCGCATGCACCCGTTTGGCGTCGCGCTCAATGGCGTGGTCTTCGACCCCGACGCCGCCGAGTGGTGGCAGATGGACCCGCAGTCCGGCTGGACTTACGACCCGATCAGTGGGCCCCAAAAACTCGGCATCGACCGTCACAACGCCCATGTGCAGCCGACGGGCGCGTATCATTACCACGGCATGCCGACCGGGCTGATCGAGCGCGTCACGGAGGGCAAACAAAAAGTCGCGCTCGCTGGATGGGCGGCGGATGGCTTCCCAATCTACGGCCCGTGGGGCCACTCGGATGCGCGCGACACGAACAGCCCGGTGAAGCGGCTCAAGTCCGGCTATCAGCTTCGCCCCGGCACGCGCACGGGCGGGCCGGGCGGGAGATTTGACGGCACCTTTGTGGAGGATTTCCAATTCGTGAAGGGCGCGGGCGACCTCGACGAAGCGAACGGCAGGGCCGGCGTCACGCCGGAGTTTCCCAAAGGCACCTACCACTATGTGCTGACGGATGACTTCCCGTTCATCCCCCGCCTCTACAAGGGCACGCCTGACGCGAGCTTCTTCCGTGGCGGACCGGGCGGCGGACCCGGCGGGAAGAAGGGCCCGCCCGGCAAGGCCAAAGGCGCGCCGCCCTTGGGGAAGTAACGATCGCGCCCCGTCAATCTTTCAGCTTCCAAAGCGACTTGGCTTTGACCCGCGCGGCATCCCATCGGCCCGACCAGTCCGCCCACGCCGCGTCCCACGCCGCGCCGGTGAGATTGGTTCTCGCGGACGGGAGGAGTTCGCCCATGGACTTGAGCTCGGCCACGCCGAGCTTACGGTCGTTCCACTTCAGTGCGGACTCGAGCAGGTTGAGGCGGTTCTCCGGGAACTCCGGCGCGATCTCCGCGGCTTTCACGAGGTGAGCGCGCGCCTTCGCCTTGCTCCCCACGCTCGCGGGCCAGCCCGGCGCGTCGCGATAGAGCAGGCCGAGACAGCGCTCCGGCCCGGCGTGGTCGAGCTTCGGATCCAGCGCCGCCGCGAGCTTGAAGTGCCGCTCCATTTCGTCCACAAGCGGCAGGGCTCCGAGCATCTTGGTGCGCGCGAGCTGGCCGAGGTTCATCGAGAGGTAATAGTGCGCCGCCGCGAGCCGTGGCTCCCGCGCGACGAGCGGGCGGCACACGCCGACGCCCTCGATGGCGAGCGCGGCGCGCTGCGTGTCGTTGGTGCTGAACTCCGCGCGGTCGAAACACGCCCGGCCAAGCTGCCACGCGGCATCCGCGCCGTTGGTGCCGGCTTGGAACCGCGCCCGCGCCTGCTGGAGCCGCGTCTCGAAGTAGCCCGCGAAGTTGGTCTGGCCGAGGCCGTGCGGCGTGAGGAGCAACAGAAGCGCCGCGGCGGCCGTTCCTGAATAATGTGTTGCCACGAGGTTCACCCTTCCTATAGTGCGCAGATGCGATTGAACCGGTTACAGGCTTCGCTGGCAATCCTCGCGCTCGCAGTGTGCTGCGGGACGGGTTGCGGCGGATTTCAGACCCGCCAGAGCGTGTCGCCCGCGTCATTTTTCCTGCCGGGCTTCTTCGGCAGCGCGACGACGGCGCCCGCCCCCGCCGTTTCGACCGCACTGGAGCCGGCAACCCAGCCCGCCGCGACCGAGTAAGCCATGCGATTTCCCTTCGCCCTGACGGTCAAGATTGCCCGTCACATCATCCGCCACAAGCTTCGGAAAACCCCGAAGTTCGCGCTCGTCCTCCAGCTCGAGCCGCTGCACACCTGCAACCTCACCTGCACGGGCTGCGGCCGCATCCGCGAGTATTCCACGTCGCTCAAGGACATGGTCCCCCTGGAGCAATGCCTCGCGGCCGCACAGGATTGCGACGCGCCGATGGTCTCCATCTGCGGCGGCGAACCGCTCATCTACCCCAAGATCGAGGAACTCGTCGCCGGCCTCCGCGAACAGGGGCGCATCATCTACATCTGCACCAACGGCGTGTTCATGCGGAAAAAGATGCGGGAGTATCTTGCCGCCCTCTACGATCGGTCAAATGAGACTCATGAGTCGTATCTGACCCGCCTCCTGGCCGAGAAGCTCATCACCGAGAAAGAAGCCGAAGCCATCCGCAACGCCGACGACAAGGCCCGCGCCAAGACCGTCATCCGTCCGAGCCAGTGGATGTATTGGAACGTGCACGTCGACGGCCTCGAATTCACGCACGACCTCATCGTCGAGCGCGAAGGCGTGTTCAAGGAATGCGTCGCCGCCATCAAAATGGCCAGGATCCTCGGCTACCAGACCGCGACCAACACGACCGTTTACAAGGAAACCGACGTCAAGGAGATCGAGGACATGTTTGCGTTCCTCTCCTCGCTCGACGTGGACGGCCACACGATTTCGCCCGGCTACGATTACGACGCCGCCAAGAAAGACATGGTCAAGCGCCTCGGCCGCAAGCCGGAGGATTTCTTCCTCACACGCGCGATGACCCGCGAGAAGTTCGCGAAGATCCAGGAGTGGGGCGAGAAGTTCACCATCTTCGGCACGCCCGTCTATCAGGAATTCCTCGCCGGCAAGCGCGAGCTCACCTGCACGGCGTGGGCCATCCCGACCTTCAACGTCCGAGGCTGGAAGGCCCCGTGCTACCTGATGACCGACGGCCACTACCCGACCTACGCCGAGATGCTGGGCAACGTGAAGTGGGAAACCTACGGCGTCGTGAACGGCAAGGCCCGCGACCCGCGCTGCGAGAACTGCATGGTCCACTGCGGTTACGACCCGAGCGGCGCGCTGAGCACCAGCCCCCGCGACACGCTCATGAATTTCAAATACAACTTCTTCCCGCGGCCCGCCCCCGTGCGGCCGACCCCCGAGCTTGAGAAACGCGCGTTCAACGGCGTCTCCATGGGCAAGGGCCACCTTGCCGAGGCCAAGGCCGCGATCAACCCCGCGGCGAATGCCCGCGGCGCCTTCTCCCGGAGGGAAGAGCAGCACACGCACGAAAACAATGGCTCCTGCGGCAGCGGCGACACTTCCCAGCGGGATGATTTGCTCGGGAAAATTGCAGATCTGAAGAAGGTGGCCGTCAAAGCCGAGTAGTCCCGGCATGCTGGAACCCGGCCGGCGCTCCGGCGACGCCCACCGCGGGAGAGTCTGCGCGCCGTTTCCCGACATGGCGTGGACGCTCAGCCTCGAGCTCACGTTCTACATGATGTTCCTCCTGCTGATCGCCTTGTTTCTCACCGGCTCTTTCTCACTGCGCAGCCTGTAACCGCCCGGCGAGAAGCCCGTCCGCACGCATCCCGGCGCCGCACGCCCAAATGAGCGCGGCCCCGGCCAAGAACTGCATTTGACCCGACCGCCCCGAAAGGCTACTCTCCCACCGTGAAAACCGCCGCCGCGCTCATCCTCACACTGCTCATGGCAGTCGCGCCGGCGTGGACGCAAGCTCCGGCCCCGGCGCCGTCCTGCGCGGACAGCGCGCCAGCGTGCTGTGACAACTGCGCGCAATGCTGCTCCAAATCCTCGCTGCCGCAGCGCGGCGAACAAGCGCCAATCCCCGCGAGATCACTCTCGGCACAGCAAATCCAGCTTCTGTTCGTCGCCAGTGTTGTCTTCATCCCCGAACCCGCCCGCGAGGTTTTTGTTGCTGTTCCGTCCGGGTCCGCACTGCTTCAGGCCGCTTCAGTGCCGCTGTTCACACGGCACTGCAGTTACCTCGTCTGATTCCTTCCTCTCACGCCTGTGGTGCGCCCTGAGCCGGCGCGCATTGCGGACGTCGTGTCTCCCCGTGTCCCTGTCACCAGCTCGAAGTGTCCCTGTTTGCCGCCATGAACACATTACGCATGACTCATTACGCACTGGCCGCCGCCGCCCTCGCGAGCGCCGCGCCCGTCTCCTCCGCCCCCGCGCCCGAACCGCTCGCGCTCACCCCCGCGCTCCTCAAATCCCTTTCCGCAGAGATGCGCACGAATCATCCCGCGCTCCGCGCCGCGCAGTCGCGCGCGGATGCCGCCCTCTTCAACGCCAACGGCATTCGCAAATGGGACGACCCGATGCTGATGCTCGGCAACGTCGTCCCCGGACCCGGGCGCTCGATGGCTGTGCAGGAAGACGGCAACCTCGTTTACGGCGTCGAGCAGAAGCTGCCGCTCTGGAACAAGCCGCAACTCGCGCGCGCCGCCGCCATCGCGGACGCGAAGACCCGCGACCGCGAGGTGGACGCCGCGTTTCAGTATCTCCGGCGCGACCTTGCCAAGGCGCTGCTCCGCGCCGCGCTCGCCGACCGCACGGCCGAGATCGTCGCACAAGACCTCACGTGGTTCGACACACTCATCCCGCTTGCTGAGGAACGCCTGCGCGCCGGCGCGGGCACGCAGGCCGACGTCGTGCTGCTTCAGAACGAGCGCTCGCGCCGCGTCCACGAACTCCACGCCGAAACCAACAAGCTCGCCGCCGAACTTTCGTCAGTAAACCGCGCGCTTGGCCGCGATGTCGCCGCACTGTGGCCGGGGCTCGTGCTTCCCGCGCTCGCCGACCCCATGCCCTATCGTCCCGCGCTTGCCGACCTCGCGTGCCGGCAGGAGCCGCGCCTCAAAGTCATCCGCGACGACATCCTCGCGGCCGAGGCGATGGCCCGCTCCACGCGTGCGATGCGCAAGCCGGACGTCACCGCCGGGATGCAGACGCGGCAGTTCTCGGGAAACCTCGGCTACCGCGAGGCGATGGTCTCGCTCAAGTTCAACCTCCCGTGGGGCAATCGCGAACGCTATCGCAGCGACGTGTTGCGCGACGAGGCAAAGGCCCGTGCGCTCGAACACGACCTGGCTGACGGCGAGGCCGGCATCCGCGAGGAGGTCTTTCGTCTCACCACGCAATTGGACTCCGCGCGACGCGAGGCGCTGGTGTATCGCGACGAAGTCACGCCGCGCACCGAGGCGGCGCTCGGCAGCGCGCGCACCGCGTGGGAGGCCGGCCGCGGCATGGCGCGCGATGTCATCGACCTCCGCCGCATGCTGCTCGAGGCGCAGGTGATGATCGCCCGCGCCACGGCCGAGCAGCACCAGATGTTCGCCGAGCTCGTGCTGTGCTGCGGCCTCGGAGACTTCACCGCGCTCGAACGCTATTATCGCACCGGCAAACTGCCGTCCGAAAACGAGAAGGAACAACCATGAAATCCAAAACCCCGCTCATCATCCTCGCCGCCGCATTGCTCGGCGTCGCGGGCGGTTTTTTCGCAGCCCGGTTTTCCTCGCGCCCCGGCGACCCTCCCGGCGGTCACGGTGCCGGCGCGGAGAAAACTTACTCGTGCTCGATGCACCCCCAGGTGCGCGAGAAGAAGCCCGGCACGTGCGCCTTCTGCGGCATGGCGCTCGCGCCGCTCGGCGCGGGCCCGGCCGCGAACCTCCTGCCCGGCCAGGTCATGCTCGGCACCAATCGAATCAACGCCATCCACGTGCAAACCGCCGTCGCGAAGCGCCAGCCGCTCTCGCGCACGCTGCGCGTCGCCGGCACCATTGACGACAACGACACGCGGCGCCGCTTCATCTCGGCCATCGCCGACGGCCGGGTGGACCGCCTCTTCATCAACTTCGTCGGCGCGGAAGTCGCCGCGGGCCAGCCGCTCGCCACACTCTTCAGCCCGACGTTGCTCAACACCGAGCGCGAATACGCCTCGCTCGCGCGGCTGCCCACCCCGACCAACGCCCTCGTGCAGGCCGAGCGCATCCGGTTCATGGACGCCGTCGTCGTGCGCCTCAAGCGACTCGGCCTCACGGACGCGCAGATTGCCGCGTTGCCCGACAAGTCCGCGACGAATCTCCACACGGAACTCCTCGCGCCCGCCGCGGGCACGGTCATCAGCCGCTTCGTTTACGAGGGCCAGTATGTGAAGGAAGGCGACAAGCTCCTCGAACTCGCCGACTTCTCGACGATGTGGTTCCAATTCGACGCCTACGAGCGCGACCTGCCGTGGATCCGCACCGGGCAGACGGTCGAAGTCACCACACCGTCCGTGCCCGGCAAGTCCTTCACCGGGGCGGTGGCGTTCATTGATCCAAACATCAAGGACATGAGCCGCAGCGCCAAGGTGCGCGTCGAGCTCGACAACCCGGTCGTCGAGGATTCCGGTCGCCCGCGCCGGCTGCTTCTGCACCGGCTCTTTGCGGACGGCCTCGTGAAGGTCGAGGTGCCCGAGGTGCTCGCGCTGCCGCGCAGCGCCGTGCTCGCCGCGGGCGCGCAGCCCGTCGTGTATGTGGACAAGGGGGGCGGCATCTACGAGCAGCGCATGATCAAGGTCGGCCGCACCGGCGACGAACTCATCGAAGTCACCGCCGGCCTCGGCGAAGACGAAAAGGTCGTGACCACGGGCAACCTGCTCATTGACGCGCAGGCGCAGCTTGAAAGCGGCTCCGCCGGCGGACCCGAGCACCATGGCGGACCTGCCGCAAGTTCGAGCAGCAGCGGGACCGGACACAAACTTCTGCCGCTGCCGCCGTTGCCCGAGCTGAACGCCGCGCAACAGGCCGCCGTGAGCAACTTCCTCGCGCTCGCCAACAGCATCAGCCTCGCGCTCGCGCACGCGAAACTCGAGGACTTCAACGCACTCGTGCCGCGGCTCCACACCGAGCTGCCCGCGCTGAGCAGGGCCTTCGCAGGCGCGGACGACTGGCAGCCGTTGCTCGCGAAGCTCCACGCCGGCGGCCACCTCGCGGCCGCGCCGGACCTCGCGGCCGCGCGCAAGTCGTTCTACGCGCTGAGCGCCGCGACCGTGGACCTCACCCGCGCCGCGCGGCGGCAGGCACCGTTCAAGGACGTGAAAGTCTTTGAGTGTCCGATGGCGCCGAAGTCCGGCATGACCGCCTACTGGATGCAGCTCACAGGCCCGATCCAGAATCCCTTCCACGGCGCACCGATGCTCGATTGCGGAACGGAGGTGAAGCCGTGATCAACCGCCTCATCGAGTGGTCGCTGCGCAACCGCTTCCTCGTGTTGTGCGGCGTGCTGTTCGTCATCGGGTTCGGCATTCGCGCGGTCTATCGCACGCCGGTGGATGCCATCCCCGACCTCAGCGAGAACCAGGTCATCGTCTTCGCGGACTGGCCGGGGCGCTCGCCGCAGGAGGTCGAGGACCAGGTCACGTATCCGCTCTCCGTGAACTTGCAGGGACTCGCCGGCGTGAAGGCCGTGCGCGCGAATTCCATGTTCGGATTCTCGCTGCTCACGATTGTCTTCGAGGACAAGGTGGACAACTACTTCGCCCGCACGCGCGTGCTCGAGCGTCTCAACTACCTCGGCGACGCGCTGCCCCCGGGCGTCACTCCCAAGCTCGGCCCCGACGCGACCGGACTCGGCTGGGTCTACCAATACTATCTCCACGTGGATCCCGCGAAGGCGCCGGGCGGCGGCTACGACCTCGGGCAGTTACGCGCGGTGCAGGATTGGTTCGTGCGCTACCAGCTCAACGCCGTGCAGGGCGTCGCAGAGGTCGGCAGCGTCGGCGGCTTCGTGCGGCAGTATCAGATCGACGTCTCGCCACGAAAGATGCGCGCGCTCGGCGTGTCGCTGCAGGCCGTGCTCGAAGCGGTGCAGCAGAGCAACCTCAACGTCGGCGGCAAGGTCATCGAGGAGAACGGCATGGAGTTTGTCGTGCGCGGCATCGGCCTCGTGAAATCCACCGCCGACCTCGAGACCATCGTGTTGATGGAGCGCAACGGCACGCCCATCTACCTGCGCGACGTGGCGACGGTGCAGATCGGCGGCGAGTTCCGCCGCGGCGCGCTCGACGTGGACGGCCGGGAAGTCGTCGGCGGCACCGTGGTGATGCGCAACGGCGACAACGCCCTCGCCGTCATCGACCGCGTGAAGGAAAAGCTCGCGCAGATCTCGCCAAGCCTGCCACCGGGCGTGAGCATCCGGCCCTTCTACGACCGCAGCGAGCTGATCGACCGCACGATCGACACGCTCAAACACGCGCTCGCCGAGGAGATCATCCTCGTCACGCTCGCGCACATCATCTTCCTGTTTCACTTCCGCAGCATTCTCATCGTCACGTTCCCGCTGCCGGTTTCGATTTTGATTTCGTTCATCTTGATGCAGGAGTTCGGCATCACCTCGAACATCATGTCGCTCTCCGGCATCGCCATCGCCATCGGCGTGCTCGTGGACGCCGGCATCGTGATGACCGAGAACGTCATCCGCCATTGCGAACGGGCGGAGGAGGAGAAGGGCGGGCGCCTGACGGCCGCCGAGACGTGGCAGGTCACCCTCGAAGCATCCAAGCAAGTTGGCCGCCCGATTTTCTTCGCGATGATGATCATCATCCTCGCGTTCATCCCCGTGTTCGCGCTGGCGGGTCAGGAGGGCAAGCTCTTCCATCCGCTCGCGTTCACCAAGACCTTCGCGATGATCGGCTCGACGCTGCTCGCGGCGACGGTCGTGCCCGCGCTTTGCACGCTGCTCGTGCGCGGCCCGTTCCACGGCGAGGACCGCAACTGGGTCATGCGCGGGCTGCTCGCCATTTACGATCCGCTGCTGGACTTCGCGCTGTCATGGCGCAAGACCGTGATGCTCGGAGCTGCCGCGCTGCTCGCGTGCGCGCTCGCCGTCGGCTTCGGCCTGCCGCGCCCATGGCACGAGCGGGTGCAGGCGCGCGGCTGGGAGAAAATCGCCGCGGCCACGAAAGGCTTCGGCAAGGAATTCATGCCGCCGCTCAACGAAGGCTCGCTGCTCTTCATGCCCGTGCTGCTGCCGAGCACGTCGCTCACCGAGGTCAAGCGCATCATGGCGTGGCAGGACCGGGTCATCCGCGCCACGCCCGAGGTGCTCTCCGTTGCCGGCAAGCTCGGCCGCATGGAGACCGCCACCGACCCCGCGCCCGTCGAGATGATCGAGACGACCATCATGCTCAAGCCCGAGTGGCTGCCCACCAACCGCACCGTGCTCGGCTTCATCAAGTGGCCCACGCTCGCGCGCAACCCCGAATGGCGCGCGGGCATGACCATCGCCAAGCTCAAGGACGAACTCACGGAGAAGATGCTCGAGGTGCCCGGCTACGTGCCGAGCTTCCTGCAACCCATCGAGAACAGAATCCTCATGCTCTCGACCGGCATCCGCGCACAGGTCGGCATCAAGCTCCTCGGCGACAACCCCGACGCGCTCCAGGCCAAGGCGTTCGATGTCGAGCGCGTCGTGCGCGAAATCCCCGGCGCCGTCGGCGTCGCCGCGTCGCGCGTGCAGGGCAAGCCGTATCTCGAAGTCGCCGCCGACCGCGTGGCGATGGCGCGCTACGGCCTGCGCGCGCAGGACGTGCTCGACGCCGTCGAGGCCGGCCTCGGCGGCAAAAACATCTCCACCACCATCGAGGGACGCCAGCGCTTCCCGATCCAAGTGCGCATCGAGCGCGGCGAGCGCGACGACATCGAGCGACTCGGCGAAGTGCTCATCGCGACGCCGTCGGGCAAGTTCATCCCGCTGGGGCAGGTCGCGAAGTTCAGGCGCACGCTCGGTCCGAGCGAAATCCAGAGCGAGAACGGCCGCTTGCGCGTGTTCGTGCAGGCCAACGTGAAGGACCGCGACCTCGGCGGCTTCGTGGACGACGTGCGCGCGCGGCTCACGAAGGAAATCGTCCCCACGCTGCCCGCGGGTATGACCATCGAATACAGCGGCGAATACGAAAACCTGCTGCGCGCCGAGCGCACGTTGAAACTCATCGTGCCGAGCGTGCTCTTCATCATCTTCCTGCTGCTTTACATCGTCTATCACTCGCTCAAGGAAGCCGCGCACGTGGTGCTCGCGGTGCCGTTCGCACTGACGGGCGGCGTTTTTTTGCAGGCGGCGCTCGGCTACAACTTCAGCGTGGCCGTGTGGGTCGGCTACATCGCGCTCTTCGGCACGGCCATCCAGACCGGTGTCGTCATGGTCGTGTATCTGGAGGAAATGCTGGAGAAGAAGAAGGCCGAGCGCGCCGCGGCGGGCCAGCCCTTCACGCGCGAGGACTTGATTCAAGCCGTGAAGGACGGTGCGCGCCTGCGGCTGCGGCCCAAGGTGATGACCGTGGCGACGATCGTGGCGAGCCTGCTGCCCATCATGTGGAGCGACCGCACGGGCGCGGAAGTGATGAAGCCGCTCGCGACGCCGGTGATTGGCGGCATGATCTCCAGCCTCATCCACATCCTCATCGTGACGCCGGTGATCTTCGCCTTTCTGCGGGAGCGGGAGTTGAGGGCTTCGCCGGCAGGTTTGGCTTCGGGCGCAGCGTGACGGTCCCCTGCCGCGAAACCACCGTGGGCGGCCGGTGTTGAACCCGGCACGAACCCGCCCGCGTCCAGTGCCCTGTTGGCTCCGGCTTCACGCTTGACGGGTTCCCGCAGAACCGAAAATAGTCCGCCCTCACTTATGAACCCGGCGTCCCACCGACGCCGTCACCCAAAGGACAGACCATGAAACCGATCCGTTCCCTGCTCACCATGCTCGCCTGCGCTGCCGTGGCTGGCACCGCCTCCGCCGCCAGTTCGACCGCCGGCATGAAGGAGGGCAAAGTCGAACTCAAGTCCGCCGGCCCGATCGCCTTCGGCCCCGACGGCGTGCTGTTCGTCGGCGATTCGAAGTCCGCCGCCGTTGTCGCGGTCGCCACGGGCGACACCACCGCGGCCTCCGGTTCGCCCCAATTCAAGGTCGAGGCCATCAACGTCAAGCTCGGCGCGCTGCTCGGCACGGCCGCAGACCAGCTCACCATCGACGATCTCGCGGTCAATCCCCTCTCGCGCAACGCCTACCTCGCCGTCACGCGCGGCCGCGGCGCCGACGCCACCCCGGTGCTCGTGCGCGTGAAGTCCGCCGGAACGCTCGAGGCCGTCTCGCTCGACAAGGTGAAGTTCGCGAAGGCCGACCTGCCGAATCCTCCCGCCGAGGCCGCGCCCGGCAAGAAGGGCAACCCGCGCCTCGAGGCCATCACCGACATCGCCTATCTCGACGGACGCGTGCTCGTCGCGGGACTTTCGAACGAGGAGTTCGCCTCCACGCTGCGCTCCATCCCGTTCCCGTTCCAATCGGTGGACAAGGGCACGGCGGTCGAGATCTACCACGGCGCCCACGGCGCGTTTGAGACGCGCTCGCCCGTGCGCACGTTCGTCCCGTTCAAGGTCGGCAACGAGGCAAGCCTGCTCGCGGCCTACACCTGCACGCCGCTCGTGCAGTTCCCCATCAAGGAGCTCGCCCCCGGCGCGAAGATCCGTGGCAAGACCATCGCCGAGCTCGGCAACCGAAACCGCCCGCTCGACATGATCGTTTACACCAAGGGGGGCAAGGACTGGCTCCTCCTGGCCAACAGCAGCCGCGGCATCATGAAGATCACCACGGACAACATCGACAAGGCCGAGAGCATCACCGCCCGCGTCGCGGACAAACAGGGCCAGTCCTACGAGACCATCTCCGCGTGGACCGGCATCGAGCAACTCGACAAGCTCGGCAACGACCACGCGCTCGTGCTCCGGCGCGAGGGCAGCGCGCTCAACCTCGAGGCGCTCGCGCTGCCGTGAGGCTGGCGCGCGGGGCGTGCCTGCTCGCGGCGCTGGCCGCGGGCTGCGCGCCCGAATCCAACTCCACCGATCCCAAGGCGGCTGCGCCTGCGGCGAAATCCGCGGCGCAGCCGCTGGTGTTTTCGATGGAGTGGGTGCCGGTTCCGGGCGCGCCGAACCGCATGGCCGTCGAAGTCCGCGGACTCGATCCCGCGCTTCAGAAGCAGATCGAGCTCGCCGACATGACCGTTGAGTGGTGGAACCGCCTGCTGTGCGTGTTCGCCGACGCGCCGGGCGCCGCGGCTCCGGCTGGACTTCCACCCGTGCTCGGCACGCACACACACGAGCGCGGCGTGCTGCGATTCACGCCGCAGTTTCCGATTGAGCCGGGCATTCGCTACCGGGCCGTGTTCGATCCTGCGGCGCTCGGCGGCCGCGCCACGAAACGTGACCAGAAACTCACCCTCGTCCACTTTGTTCCGCCGCGCGAGCTCACACCGACGACCGTGGTCAGCGCGGTGTATCCGAGCGCGGGTGTGCTGCCGGAGAATCTGCTCAAGTTCTACCTCCATTTCTCGGCGCCGATGAGCCGCGGCAACATTTACGAGCACATCCGCCTGCTCGATGACGCGGGCAAGCCGGTCGAACTGCCCTTCCTCGAGATCGACGAGGAACTCTGGAGCCCGGACCGCACGCGGCTGACGCTCTTCATCGACCCCGGCCGCATCAAGCGCGGCGTCAAGCCCCTTGAGGAAATCGGTCCCGCGCTCGTCGAGGGCAGGAACTTCACACTGGTGATCGCGCGCGACTGGAAGGACGGCGCGGGCACTCCGCTGAAGGAGCAGTTCCGGAAGGCATTCCGCGTCGGCCCGCAGGACCGCACTCCGCCGGACCCCTCGAAGTGGGGGCTCGAACCGCCGCGCGCCGATTCCCGCGACCCGCTGATCGTCTCCTTCAACAAACCGATGGACCACGCGCTCGCGCTTCGGATGATTCGCGTCACCGCGGGCGGCTCGGACATCGCGGGAGAACCGCAGCTCTCCCATTTCGAGCAGCGCTGGACGTTTGTGCCGGATCGACCGTGGAAGCCCGGCCTGCACAAGCTCGTCGTGCAAACCCTCATCGAGGATCTCGCGGGCAACAACATCGGCAAGCCATTCGAGGTGGACATGTTCGACCGTGTCGAGCGCCGGCTCACGACAGCCAACGTCAGCCGCGAGTTTGAAGTGAAGTGAAGTGAAGCGCCACGCGCCGCGGATTGCGCCTCACTCCCTCGTGGCCAGCAGGGCTTGCGTCGCCCAGCCCGTCGTCGAAATGCGCTGCGCGTAACTCTCCGCCTTCACCGGGCGAGTCGATTCCTGCCAGCTTCCGTCGGGATTCTGCGAACCGACGAGGAATGCGCGGCCGCGGCGAATCATCGAGCCTGTTCCCGGCGCGCCGCGAAGTTCCCAAAGCGCCAGCAACGCGAGCGCGGTATCGAACGCCTCGGGCGGCGAATCGGGAAACGGCCCCCAGCCGCCGTCCGAACCTTGCGAACTGCGGATCAAATCCATCGCGCGCGAGCGCTGGCGTTCCGCGGCCGGGTCGGCGGCATCCTTCAACGCCAGCACCAAGGCCGCGGCGTCCGGCACCGAATTGGCGGGCGCCGCGCGAAGCCACCGCTGGCCACTCTCGATCGCCGCGACGAACTCGATCCCGCCCGCCTGTTGCAACGATTGGATCGCGACGTGAGTCGCCAGCGCAGTCCCGTGGGTCGCCGGCGTGCCGACCGTTCCGGGCGGATGCACCGGCCACGAGCCGTCCGAGGACTGATCCGCCGCCACGCGACGCGCGGCGACACGCAGAGGCTCGATGTCACGGACGCGTCCGGCCACGAATGCAGCGCCGAGCGTCGTCGCGAACTGAATGTTTGCCAGGCGCTTGTCGCTGAAGGCCGGATCGCCCTTGTTGTCGTCCCATGTCGCTGGCCTCGACACCCAGGCAAGCGTGTCGGCGAGGGCGGACCGCGGCACGGCGAAACCGCGGCGCGACGCGAGCAGCAGCGCGCGCGCGGCGTCGCCGTTGTTGTGGCAGGAGAAGCAGCGGTTCTCGCGCGACCACGCAGGAACTTCGCGCGAAAGAAAGGCAACCGCCCGCGCCTCGGCGGAATCGTGCCCCGGAAGCGTGAGACAGGCCGTCGCCGCGAGCGCTGCAAAGCCCGCGCCAAACCCGAGTGCGCGTGGTGTGCGGTTCACACGTCGTCGTTCGCCGCACATCCGGTCGCCGTCAAGGCAAGAAAACGGGCGATCCCGATCTCCGGGACCGCCCGTTGGTGCGGGTCTCACGAGTCGCGGGCTACTGCAGCCTGGCTTTCGCGTCCTCGGGGATGGTCGCCTTCGTCGTGCCGACGTCCTTGATCTCGACGGTCGTCGTGCGGCCGAGGTTGATGTCATTGTTGTTGAAGCTCATCGAACCCTCGGTGGTGATCTCATACTTCGAGAGCATTCCGTCCTTGAGCCAGAACTTCACCGACGCCTTCGCGCCGCTGATTTGCCGGGCTTGTCCGCCGCCGCCACCGCCGCGTCCGCCAAAGGACATCAGTTCGCGCGCCGTCGCCTCGGGCAGCGCGCCGGAGATTGCGCCGTCGGCTTCCTTCAACGCGGTCGCCTTGTCCGCGAGTTCCGCAGCTTGCGCAGCCGGAGTCTTGTAGTTGGAGATGAGCCGCGTAGCGGCGAAGCCGCGGACGAAGCCGCCCTTGCCACCGCCGCCGCCACCCGCGAACTTCGCGGTGGAGACGTAGCTGTAGTTGCCCTTGTCGGTGAGTTTTTTCGCGGCCGCCTTCACGGCGTCCTTCGGTGAATCCGCGGCCGACGAGGCGAGCGCGATGCCGAGGAACGAGCTGAGCAGAAGTGTGGTCTTCATGGCTGATGCACTGGCTGGGTTTGGGTTGTTGCGCGAAACGCCCGCGGTCCGCGCGCGGACACGGTCGTGCCACGCGATTCCCACAACTGTTCCGGACTTCAAACACCGGGGCTGCGCGCGGGTTTCGCCGCAGACTTGCGGCTCATTTCGCGGTGAACCGCAACACGCGAGTCGAGAACTTGAACTCGCCGACCCACAGCCGGGCGCCGTCGAACGCGACGGTCGCGGCCTGGAAGAGTTTGTCGCGGCCGATCTCGGGGTTGCGGTCGGAGTCGTCTTCCACGCCGAGCACGATGTCCGCGGGTTGACCGGTGGTGAAGCGTCCGGGTTTCGCGGCGGGCGCGGCCGGATATTTTGACGCGATGTCTTCGACGCGAAACTCGGCGCGAGGCTGGAATGGCCCGCGCTTCGGTTGCTGCGCGGCGACAATCGCGCAAAACCCGACCAACACGGCGAGCGCGACAAGCGGCTTCATGAAAATCTAGCGGGCTTCGGGACGCCTCGGGAGTTCGCGCGATTCGCCACCGTCGCCGCGACGCGGTCGCGAATCATCGTTCTCGCCGCCACGGCCGGGGCCGGGGCCGCGCGGACCGTCCTGCGGTGGATTGAAGCGAGGTCTGTCGCCGGGTTGGGAGTCGCCTTCGCGCGGCTCACGGCGGAATTGCGGCTGAGGACCTTCCGGCCGCGGTCCACCCTGCGGCGCGCCATCGCGTCGGAACGGCGGGTTGATGTTGCCGGGACCTTGTCCACCACGCGGGCCGGGCGGGTTGAAGTTGTCGCGAGGCGCGCCCGCGGGACCGACGTTTGGACGCGGCCCCGGCTGCGATTCGCGTGATCGCGCGCGGCCTTCATCAAATCCCCCTTCGCGCTTCATCGGGGGGACAAAGTCCGACCGGCCGCCGCGGGGCGGATTGAATTCGCCGGGACGATTCGACCGCTCAACGGGCGGCACGAAATCACCGCGACCGCCGCGGTCGGGACCGCCAGGACCACCGCGATTGAAATCACCGCCACCTTGCGGGCCTGATGGGCGGAAGTTCTGCGGTCCGGCATTCCGTCCGGAGCCTTCACCGGGGGGACGCTCGCCGTGCGACGGATCGAAATTGCGCTGAAACTGTGGCTGGCCTTGCGGGCCGTCGCCACGTTGTCCGCGCTGCATTTGCGGACCGGGCTGCGAACCACCGCGATCATTGAAACGGCTGCCGCCCTGCGGAGGTGCTCCGCCCTCGGCACCGGGCCGGCGCGGCTCGCCTTCACGCGGACCAGCCTGCGGGCCGGCTTGCATGCGGGCCATCGGCGGCGGGCCGACGCGCTGAAGCGCTTCCTCGACGTGCTTGATCTGCTCGGGCGTGAGCTTCGAGCGAAGTTCGTTAATGAGTCGCGTGTTGAAATCTCCCGGGCCTTGCTGGCCGGCGGCCTGCGGTTCGCGCGGAGCGCCGCCTTGGGGTTGCACGTTGCGAGGCTGGCTCTCGCGCGACTTGCTGTCGCCGGGCGGCTGGCCTTCGCCGCGGACGCGCTTGGGTTCTGGCTGTTGCGGTTGCTGCCGGTCCTGCGCCTGGAGGCTGGCGGTGGCGAGCGCGGCGCAAAGGGCGGCGGCGGTTGTGAGTGAGGCGAGTGTCTTCATGGCTGGTGTGATTGGTTGACTTTGCCGGTCTGCGTCGAAGGTAACAAGGACTGACGCATTAACAACGGCGCGGGGACGAGTCGGCGCGTTCACGTGACGAATGACCCCCCGGGCGGGACGAAACGCGGTCATCGCTCGTAGTATTTCGCCGCATCGGTGAAGAAGGAGAAGGAGAAGGCCGAGCGTGGGAACACTTCGACCTTGAGCCGGCGCTTCGCGACGAACTGGACGACCAGCACGCCGTGGACGCGGTTGGTGTCAATTCCCGGATACGGCTGGCCGGCGTTGTTGATGGAGCCGAACACCAACTCGAACTTCGCCGGCGCGTCGCCGACGCGGATGGCCGCGGGGTGGGGTGCGTTGCCTTTCACCCAGAACTGCCGCGGCTGTCCGTCGAAGTCGCCGATGCTCACCACGATCTTCGTTGGATCAATGTGATGATACGCAAACGCCAGGTGGCCCACTCAATAATCCATCCGCCGATTCATCCCCGCATAACCTCCGCTGCCTTCGCGATACCAGTTGCCCGCGAGCGTGCCGTCCACGTCGTAATCAATGCGCCCGCCGCGCGGCTCGGCTTTGCGCGGGTTCAATGCGAGCAGCTTCGAACGAAGCGGTTCGTCGATGAATGGGAACGGATCTGTCACATGGGGCTTCCACGGGTCGCGGTGCCGAAACTGTGCCGGGTTGATGAAGCCCTTGAACGTGGCCTCGGTGTTGATGATGGTGAAATCCACGCCGTGCCCGCCGCCCGTGCGGCCGATGACCTGCCCGGCCTTCACCGGGATGCGCACACCCACCGGCGGCCCGGCTGGCGGCAATCCGCCCGCCGCTTTCACGAGGCTTTCGTCCAGCCGGTCAATCAGTCCGAACCACGTGTAAACCGTCGCGGAGTGCTCGATCACGAT
>VHCN01000008.1 GCA_016871675.1 Verrucomicrobiota bacterium | reverse complement strand
CGCGAAACTCGCGCACGTCGTGCTGCCGGCGACCGCGTGGGCCGAGACGGACGGCGTGGTGTGCAACACCGAGCGGCGTGTCCAGCGCCTGCGTGCCGCGGTCAAACCGCCGGGAGAGGCGCAGCCGGACTGGTGGATCATCGCCCGGATTGCGCGGCGGCTGGGCATTCCCGGCTTTGAGTTCAAGACACCGGCGGACGTGTTCAACGAGCTTTGCTCCCTCTCGCCGACCTACGGCGGGCTGGACTGGGAGCGCGTTTCACTCGAGGGACTCAACTGGCCGGTGCCGACGAAGGACCATCCCGGCACGCCCATCCTGCACGTGGACAGCTTCACCAATGGCCGCGGCAAGTTCGTCGTCTGCGGCTATCGCGACCCCGCGGAGGTCATCAATGACGAGTTTCCCGTGTGGCTCACGACGGGCCGTCGCTTGCAGAGTTATCACACGCGCACGCAGACCGGGCGGGCGAGCGGCATTGATTACTTGCTGTCGGAGGAAAGCCTCGAAGTGAATCCCGCCGACGCGAAGGCGTGGGGCTTCCGCGATGGCGACTGGGCGTTGGTCAGCAGCCGTCGCGGTTCGGTGAAGATCAAGGTGTGCGCCACGGAGCGCTCGCCGCGCGGCACAGTGTTCGCGAGCTTCAGCTTCGCCGACGTGCCGGTGAACAACCTCACGGGCTCCGGTTACGATCCGACGACGCACACCGCGGAATTGAAGGTGTGTCCGGTGCGGATCGAAGCGGTGGCGAACTGAACCCGCCTACTTCTTCAGCCCACGCCCTCCGCGGCCCTTGAAGGTCAGCTCCGCGATGCCCGATTTGTCGAGTTCGCCGAGGCCGAGACGCTTCATCTTGGAATACTGCCGATACGTCGCGCCGGCAAGCGGAAGGTCGAGTTTCTTGTCTTTCGCGAGCGAGAGCGCGATGCCGCTGTCCTTCGCCGCGTGCGCGGCGCTGAAAAAGCACGAGTGGTCGCGGTTCTTCATGTCGTCGCCGTCGGTGACGAGCACGCGCGAGTTCGCGCCGGTTTGAGAGAAGACTTCCATCACCGTCTTGAGGTCGAGGCCGTGCGCGGCGGCGAGTCCGAGTCCCTCCGCGAGTCCGGCGGTGTTGATGTTCATGACCATGTTGACGAGCGCCTTGACCTGCGCGGCCTTGCCGGCGGCGCCGATGTAGCGGAGGAGTTTGCCCTCGTCGGAAAGCTTCACGAGGAGGTCCTTGACCTTGTTAAAGGTCGCCGCCGCACCGCCGCACATGAGGTAGAGCGTGCCCGCGCGCGCCTGGTTGATGCTCGAGGCCATGCAGGCTTCGAGGCTTCCCGCGCCAGACTTCTTCGCGAGGCGCTCGACCTCGACGTGGACCTTGGGCGTGATGGTCGCGCAGTTGATAAACACGCGGCCCTTCGCGCCGTGAAGCAAACTGTCCATTTTCTTGCCGGCCGCGAAGATCTTTCGCATCGCGTCGTCGTCGGTGACGACGGTGATGACAACGTCCGCGAGCGCGGTGACGCGGGCGAGCTTGGAGCAGGCTTCGCAGCCGAGCTCGCGGGCGAGCGCGAGCGCGGACTCGGCGCGCGCGTCATAGACGGCGGTGACGGGGTATCCGACTTCCTTGAGGCGGCGCGCCATGTTCGCGCCCATGCGGCCGACGCCGACGAATCCGATTTTCTCTGGCATAGCGATGTTGGGTTGAGAGTTTGAACGCAGCCGCCCGGCTGGAAGTTGCGGTTTTGAACGGGCGGCAGTGTAGCGGGGAGCCTCGGAGTGGCGAGGATTTTTTCGGCGCGGTTTGACCCAATCGGCGCGGCTCTCAACTCGGCGGCCGATCTCGCGCTCGAATTCGCCCGGAGAATCCGCAAGCAGAATGTGCGGGTCGTGCGTGACAGGCAGCCCCCGGCGCCGGGGTAGGTCTGCTTGCAGCGGATGAGGATGTCGCGCCACGCGAGGAACCAGAACAACTCCCGGTGAAGCCACAGCTCGCGGAAGTCCAGCGCCACAAGCCCGCGCTTGGGCCGGAGAACGCGCTCGTAGGTTGCGGGGCTTGGGAGCTTCTCGTGCGTGGCGTCGCTCACGGCGCAAATCAAACCTCGTTCCGCCGATACCAGTCCAGCGCTTCGGCGAGGCCGTCCTCGATGCCGTGTGTCGGCTCGTAGCCGAGCAGCGTGCGCGCCTTCGTGATGTCCCCGTGCGAGTGGCGCACGTCGCCGGGGCGGAAGTCCTTGTAAACCGGCTGCGCGCCGGCGAGCGAAGCGTCCGACTTCGCGAGGCCGTCGCGAATCATCGCGAAGAGTTGGTTGAGCGTGGTGCGGCCGCTGACCGCGATGTTGTAAACACGGTTCACGGCGTCGGCGTTCTGCGTCGTGGCCGCGAGCAGATTCGCCTGCACCACGTTGGCCACGTAGCAGAAGTCGCGGCTTGTCTCTCCGTCGCCGTGGATGACGACCGCCTCGCGCCGCAGCAACGCCGCGACCCATTTGGGGATGACCGCGGCGTAAGCGCCGCCGGGGTCCTGCCTCGGGCCGAAGACGTTGAAGTAGCGCAAGCCGATCGACCCGAAGCCGTAGGCGCGCTGGAACACGCCGGCATAGATTTCATTGGACGCTTTCGTCGCGGCGTAGGGCGAGAGCGGAGCACCGGTGTTTTCCTCGACCTTCGGCAGCACGGGATGGTCGCCATACACCGAGCTGCTGCTTGCATACACGAAGCGCCGCACCTTCGCGTCGCGCGCGGCGACGAGCATGGTGAGGAAGCCGGTGACGTTCGCGTGATGGGTCGCGAGCGGGTCGTCGATGGAGCGCGGCACCGAGCCGAGCGCGGCCTGGTGCAGCACGAATTCCGCGCCCTCGCACGCGCGACGGCAGGTATCGGGGTTCGCGATGTCGCCCTCGATGAACGTGAACCGCGCCCACTGCGCGTTCGTGACGAGGTCGCGGACCTGAACGAGGTTTTTGCGGAATCCTGTGGCGAAGTTGTCGAGCGCGACGACGTTTTGATCGAGCTTGAGCAGAGCCTCGATCAAGTTTGAGCCGATGAAGCCGGCGGCGCCGGTGACGAGCCAGCGGCGAGGCGAACCCGCCAAGCTCAGTTTCAGTTTTTCAAATGCGCTCACACCGATCTACAGCATTCCATTTTTCTTATCTCAGCCGCCGGCTGAGCCGTTCGGATGGATCCCGATCAGAGTGAAGAACTCGCCTTCCATCTTCTGCAGTGCTTTGGGATTCCCGTGTTTCAAGTCTTGGAAAGGCTTCCAGAATCTGAACGTCCTGGTGAACCGGAAAGGCCGAAATACAACGGCCATTGGATTGAACTCGCGGTAGGTGCCAAAATGGTAGAAGGCGAGCTTCGCAAGCGAGAACTGCCACCGCTTGCGTTGGGACCAATTCAAGATGATGGCGCGTCGGCCGAGAACGGGGAGGATGTTCTGTTCAATGTAGTCATGCCAGTTGGGGCTCTCGGAATAGACATAGAGAACGTCACGACCGCGGGTGCACCACCACGACCAGATCAGAATGTGCAAGCAGATCGACGAAACCAGAAAGCCGAACAGTGCAAGCAGCAAGACCACAAGGAGCACGGGCGAAAGGAGAAGGATCAACGGTATAAGCCACCATGGGCTTCGGGTTGCTGGCTTCGAGTTGCTCAAGTGTGAAGTGGTCAGATTACTTTGACTCACGCCTTCCACACCTTCCCCGGCGCAACCTTCACCTCGGCCATCGCGTTGCGGGTGTCCACGATGCACTGCGCCCAGTCGGCGAGCTCCTGGTTGTTCGCCTTCTTGTGGTTCGTTGAAATCACGACGACATCGAACGACGCGATGGTTTCGCGGGTCCACGCGACGGACTTGGTTCCTGCCCAGTGGCCGTGCTCGCGGCTGGGGCGGATGACCGGCACGTGCGGGTCGAAGTAGCTCATCGCCGCGCCGCGCTCCTTGAAGAGGTCGAGCAGGATGTAGCTCGGCGACTCGCGGTCGTCGTCCACGTTCGGCTTGTAGGCGAGGCCGACGATGAGGATGCGGGAGCCGTTGATGGCCTTCTTCTTCGAGTTGAGCGCCTCCTGCGTGCGGTGCACCACATACATCGGCATCGCGGTGTTCACCTCGCCGGCGAGTTCGATGAACTTCGTGTTCTGCCCGTATTCGCGCGCCTTCCACGTGAGGTAGAACGGGTCGATCGGGATGCAGTGCCCGCCGAGGCCGGGGCCGGGATAGAAGGGCATGTATCCGAACGGCTTGGTCTTCGCGGCGTTGATGACTTCCCACACGTCAATGCCCATGGCGGCGTAAACCTGCTTGAGCTCGTTCACCAGCGCGATGTTCACGCCACGGAAGATGTTTTCCAAAAGCTTCGTCGCCTCGGCCGCGCGGCAGGAACTCACGGGCACGATGGTCTTGATGGCCTTGCCGTAAAGCTCGGTCGCGCGCCGCTGGCATTCGGGCGTAAAGCCGCCGACGACCTTCGGGATCTGCGCCACGATGCTGTTTGGGTTGCCCGGGTCTTCGCGCTCGGGCGAGAACGCGAGATGGAAATCCGCGCCCGCCTTCAGGCCGCCGCGCTCAAGCACGGCGCGAAGGTCCTCGTCCGTCGTGCCGGGATACGTGGTGGATTCGAGCACGACGAGCAGGCCCTTGTGCAAGTGCGGCAGGATGGCCTCGCCGGAGTTGAGGATGTAGCTGATGTCCGGCTCGCGGTTCTTGTTGAGCGGCGTGGGCACGCAGATGATGACCGCCCCGACGTCGCGGATGCCGCTGAAATCCGTCGACGACTTGAAGCGCCCCGCGGCGAGTTGTTCCTGGATGGCGGCCGCGGGGATGTGCTCGATGTAGCTGCGCCCGGCGTTGAGCGACTCGATCTTGCGCGAGTCGATGTCGAGCCCGAGCACGTTCACGCCCGAGCGCGCGAACTGGAGGCAGAGAGGAAGCCCGACGTAACCCAGACCGATGATGGCAATGTTCATGTTGGCAACCCGGCTCGAGCGGCGTTGAGACGGCCCGGTCCGCCGAGGCAGCGACCGTCGTCGGGCGGGCGGATGACGAGACACCCGCGCTGCTGCCGCGGAGTTTGTAGCGGGACATTCGCGTGATGAGAAGCCAAACCTCACACCCGTTGAATTCGCGATTGCACCACCGCCCGTGCCCCGATAGCTTCGCCCCACGACTGAATCCCCGGCCCGATGCCGCCGTCCATACTCGTGCCATGAAAAAGCTCATCGCCTCCTTCGCCGCCGTCTCTTTCGCCATTGCCCCCGTCGTGCTCCGCGCCGACGAGCCGGTGAAGCAGGTGGGCGCCAAGCCCGCCAAGCCCGCCGCCGAGGCGCTCAAGGTCGGCCAAGCCGCGCCCGACTTCCGCATCAAGGACTCCACCGGCAAGGAGATCAATCTCGCCGACCTCAGCGCGAAAGGCCCCGTGCTCGTTCGCCTCACGTGCGGCTGCCTCGGCTGCGACAAGGAACTGCCCTACTTTCAGGCGCTCAACGAGGCTTACAAGGCGCAGGGTCTGGTGAGCCTCGCGGTCTTCAAGGAGCCCGACACCAAGGTTGAGTCCTACGTGAAGGAAAAGAAGATCGACATGCTTTACGCCGTGGACACCAAGGGCGCGAGCTGGGACGTGTGGAAGACCAAGACCATGCCGAGCAACTTCCTCATCGAAAAAGGCGGCAAGATCGCGGCCATCTCGACCGGCTGCGACCCCAGCGGCATGATCGCCAAGCGCCTTTCCGACAAAGCCGCCAACCTCGTCGGCGGTGAATCCGTGGACGTGAAATCCAAGGTCGACGTCGCCCGCCAGAACAAGCCGGAGCCGAAGAAGTAGTCCCGCGCCATCCCCGCGCGCCGGCGCCGTCGTTGGCCGCGGCCGGCAGACGCTGCATTCCGGTTTTGAACGCGGGCCGATTTCACTCCATCCGCGCCCGCGCCGAGTTTCTTGCTGACAGCCCGGAAGTCGCCTCCCAAACTTGCGCCGCCTTCGCATGAGCGACACGAACCACACCGCGCAATACATCCAGTCGCTCGACGACCTCAAGAGCGTCGAAATCACCACGCTCGTCAATTACATCGTCCTCGACTCGATCAAGTCCGGCGCCAGCGACATCCACATCGAGCCCTGGGAAAACACGCTCTGCGTCCGCATCCGCGTCAGCGGGCAGCTCGCCGAACTGGTGCACCTGCCGCTCGAGCTGAAGGAGAAAGTCGCCGGCCGCGTGAAGGTCATGGCCAACCTCGTCTCGCACGTCACCGGCGTGCCGCAGGATGGCAAGGCGCACATGGGCGCCGAATTCGGCGGCGTGCAACTGCGCGTCTCCATCTTCCCGACGATCCTCGGCGAGAAAGTCGTCTGCCGCATCTTTGACCCGAGCTCGCGCACCTTCAACCTCAACGCGCTCGGGTTCGACGAGCGGACGCTTCACGACTACATCGCGCTGCTCAACAAACCCAACGGCCTCATCCTGCTCACCGGCCCGACCGGCTCGGGCAAGACCACCGCCATCTACGCGTCGCTCTACCACCTGATTGAGAAGCACGGCACGTCCATCAGCGTCGCGTCCGTCGAGGACCCGGTCGAAGTCAACCTCACCACCGTCAGCCAGGCGCAGTTGAACCTTGCGGCCGACTTCACCTTCGCCGCCGCGCTGCGGTCGCTCATGCGGCAGGATCCGCAGATCATCATGGTCGGCGAGATTCGCGACCCGGAGACCGCGGGCATCGCCGTGCAGGCGGGGCTCACGGGCCACATGGTCATCAGCACCGTGCACAGCGGCACGACGGCGGGCGTTTTCGCGCGGCTCATCAACATGAACATCGAGCCGTTCCTGCTCGCGTCGAGCATCCTCGGCGTGATGGGCGTGCGGCTCGTGCGAAAGAACTGCCCCTACTGCGCGATGCCCTACGAGCCCGACCCCGGCCTGCTCAAGCAGCTCACCCATGAGCAGATCGAGAACGGCACGTTCCGCAAGGGCGCCGGCTGCGCCAAATGCAAGAACACCGGCTACGCCTCGCGCATCGCCATCACCGAGCTGCTCGTCGTCAACGAACCCATCCGCGAGGCCGTGCTGAACAAGACGCCCACGCGGCAGATCCAGGACATGGCGATCTCCAGCGGCATGCGCTCGCTCTGGCAAAGCGGCGTCGAACGCGTGCTCGCCGGCGAAACCACGCTCGAGGAAGTCGCCCGCAAGACGGCGAGCGATCAGTTGTAGCCGGCGCGTTATTCCCCCAACTGCGCGGCAAGCTCCATCAACGCGGTCACGACTTTCTTCGACGCATCGACCTCGACGTAGCTCGACTTGGCGCGCCACGTTTCGTAGCCGCCGAGCGCATGGTGCTCGGGCGTGGGCAGGTAGCCGTTGTAGCCGTTCGCCAGCGAGATGGTGAACGCCGGCTTGAGCGCGCTGCGCTGCTTCAACTCCAGCCCGATCTCGACGAACACCTCGCACGGGATGGCGAACACGCCCACGTCGCCGATGCGGTGCGCCTGCACGATGCACTTCACCTCCGGCGGATAGGCGTCCATCTGCACGGTCTCGCGCGCGTAGATTTCCTCCGGCGTGACCATGCGCGGCAACGTCTTCGCTCGCGACATGATTTCCTTCGCGCGCACGAGCTCCTCCTGCGTCGGCTTGCGGACGCCGAGCGTGATTTCCTTCTCCACGGACTTCAGTGGCGCCCAGTCCGCGTGCTTGATGGTGAGCCACGCCTTGTAGGCCTCGGCGGCGACGATGTTCGCCACGAACTTCATCTGCTCGTAGGGCGGCTTGCGCTCCGCCGCGGGGCCGGGCCAGTTGATGTTGTTGATGTTCGCGCTCGCGCCGTTGGACATCAGCGCGACAAACGGCGGGTCCGAGTCGCGCGCGCCGAGCAGTTCTTTCATCCGCTCGCAGAAATAGCCGAAGTAATCCGCGCTGATGGCGCCGCCCGTGGTGCCGCCGACGTAGTGCAACGAGTAGTTCGCGAAGACCGCGATCGGGCGGCCGTTGGTCGAGACGACGGAGATGATGGACACATCCGGGTCGGTCGGGCCCGCGGGTTCGAGCAGCGCGGGATTCGCGACGCCGGGGTTCATCTTCACCTTGTCCTCGCCGCCGAAGGGGTTGGGCAGCTTGGTGCCGGGCTTCATGAACCAGCGGCGGTTGTGGACCTGCGTGGGCTCGCGACCCACGGCCCAGCCGATGCGCGCGGGCGCCAGGGTGTTGAGCGCGCGGCGCACGCCATCCGCGATGCGCACCGCGAGGAACGCGCGATACTCCATGTCCGCCTCGCTCTGGAACACGCTCGCCGAGGTGCCCGCCGAGTGCGTGTGCGTGGCGCTCATCACCATGCGCGCCGCGGGCAGGCCGGTCTCAATGGTGACGAGCCGCTTGGCCTCGTCGAACACCTCGCGCGGAATCATGCACGCGTCGGCGACGACAAGGACGAGCTTGTTCGTGCCGTCATCGAGCGCAAGGCAGCGCGCGTTCAACTCGTCGTGAACGTGCCGCGCGGTGCCGTCCTGCATGTTGCCGTTGATGGACGTGCCGAGCTTCGGCGTGATGACGCTCGTCGCCGCGCCCGCGCGGAAGACTCTGGCAGGTTCGGCTGCGTGTGCGATTGCCGCCGCAAGCAGCGCGAAAACGACGAGAGTGAACAGCGAACTGGCTCGGTTTTTCATGATAGGGGGATTGGACGTGTCGGCCTGGATTGCTCGTCAGCGTCAGCTCGACGCTGCCGCGTCCGCGGCCGGCGGACTGTTTCCCATCCGCTCGTCCACAATCACCGCGGTCACCACGTCGGCGGCGACGTTCAGGACCGTGCGCGCCATGTCAAGGATGCGGTCCACGCCGAGGATGAGCGCGATGCCCTCGGGCGGCGCGCCGAACGTCGCGAGCAACCCGACAATCAGCGGCAGCGACGCGCCCGGCACGCCCGCGACCGCCACCGCGCTCAGCACCGCGAGCAGCAGCAGCGTCACTTGCTGGCCGATGGAGAGGTGGACGCCATACACCTGCGCGATGAACAGCACCACGCATCCTTCGTAGAGCGCCGTGCCGCTCATGTTCATGGTCGCGCCAAGGGGCAGCACGAAGCCCGCGGTCGGCGCGGAGATGCCCAGCCGCTCGCGGCTGACCTGGATCGTCGTCGGCAGCGTGGCGTTGCTCGAGCTGGTCGAGAAGGCCGTGACCATGATCGTGCTGATGGCCTTGAAGAACTGTGCCGGCGACCGCCGCGAAAGCAGCTTGAGCATCAGCGACATCGTGCCGAACAGGTGCACCGCCATCACCACGAGCACGCCCACCACGAACAGCAGCAGCTTCTGCAGGAACTCGATCCCGAGCTTGATGACGATGCTCGCGAGCAGCGCCGCCACCGCATACGGCGCGAGCCGCAGCGCGAACTGCACGATGCGCGTCATCACGTTCGTGACGACTTCGAGGCCGTGCTGAAGCGACGCGCGCTGGCCGTCGGCAAGCGTGGTGCCCGCTGCGCCCACGAGCAGCGCGAAGAGGATCAACGGCAGCACGTCGCCGATGCGGCCGCGGTCCGGTCCGACCACGGCTTGCATGAGATTCCGGGGCATGAACATCTCCACGAGCGACGCAAAGGTGATCTTCACGGGCTCCTTCTCGACGCGCGCCTGCAAGTCCTTCGCCTTCGCGCTGAACTCGGCGTTCGTCACCAACTGGTCGCGCGTCGTCGCGTCGAGGCTGCCGCCGGGCCTGAGCGTGTTCATCATCACGAGCCCGAGCGCGACGCCGATGGCCATGTTCACGCCGAAGAGCGCGAAGGTCCGTCCCGCCATCGGCCCGAGGCGGTCAAGCCGGCCGAGTTGCACCACGCCGAGCGCGAGCGACGCGAACACGAGCGGCACCACCACGAAGAACAGCGCGCGCAGAAAAATCTGCCCGAAGGGATCGAGCAGCTCGTTCGTGAGCCAGCCGGAGAACTTGAAGCCGGCGGGCAGCGCGCCGAACAACTGCTCGCTCGCGGGCACTTTCAGGAAAAGCAGCCGGAGGATCACCCCGGCCACGAGCCCGACGACCATGCCCCAGAGGATGCGCGTGGCGAGCTTGTCCGAATCGCTGGCGGGCGTGGTCACGCGGCGGAAACTAGGAGCAGCCCGCGGCGAAGTCGATGCCGGACTTGAGGCACGGACGCCCCGCCCCGCCGCGCGCCCGGCGCCGGATTGCGGTGCCTTCCGGCGCGCATTGGCGTATCTTCACGCCGTGCGTTCGTCACCGCAGCCGCAGGATGCCCCGGCGCTTCAGCACGTCGTCGTGCCCGACCTCTGGCAACAGCAGGCCGTCGCGGCATTGCGCGCGGGGCAGGATGTCGTCGTCCACGCGCCGACCGGCGCGGGCAAGACGCTGATCTTCGAGCTGTGGTCCGATCACGGGAAGAACCGCGGCCAGGCCATCTACACCGTGCCGACGCGCGCGCTGGCCAACGACAAACTCGCCGAGTGGCGCTCCAAAGGCTGGAACGTCGGCATCGCCACCGGCGACCTTTCGGAAAATCTAGACGCGCCCGTCATCGTCGCGACGCTCGAGACGCAGAAGAACCGCCTCATCGCCGGCGACGGCCCGGCGCTGCTCGTCGTGGACGAATACCAGATGCTCGGCAACGAGGATCGCGGCCTCAATTACGAGCTCGCCATCGCGCTGGCGCCGCCGCGCACTCAATTGCTCCTGCTCAGCGGCTCCGTCGGCAATCCGCGCGACGTCGTCAAGTGGCTCAAGCGCATCGGGCGCGACGCCGTCCTCGTCCAGCACGACGTCCGCCCCGTGCCGCTCGAGGAAGTCTGGGCCTCGAAGCTCAACTACCGCATCCCCTCCGAGATTCGCGGCTACTGGCCGGGGCTGGTCGCCAAGGCGCTCGCGGAGGACCTCGGCCCCATCCTCATCTTCTCGCCCCGGCGCGCGAGCGCGGCCGACCTCGCGGCCGAGCTGGCGCGGCAGCTTCCCGCGTCGAATCCGCTCACGCTCAGCGCCGCGCAGCAGCGGCTCGCCGGCGAGCACCTCGCGCGGCTGCTCAGGTGCCGCATTGCGTATCATCACAGCGGCTTGAGCTACGGCGCGCGCGCCGGCGTCGTCGAACCGCTCGCCAAGGCCGGGCAACTCCGCGTGGTCGTGGCCACGATGGGGCTGGCCGCGGGCATCAACTTCTCGCTGCGCAGCGTCGCGCTCGCCGCCGCGACGTATCGCCGGGACGCCGTGGAACAGCCGCTGCGGCCGGATGAAATCCTGCAGATGTTCGGCCGCGCCGGTCGTCGCGGGCTCGACGAGACCGGCTACATCCTCATCTCGGCGAACGAGGTCCGCGCGCTGGACGCTCATGCGTGCCAGCTCGCGCGCAGCGGGCTGGTGGATTGGGGCGCGCTGTTATCCGTGATGGGCGCGGCCGCGGCGAACGGGCGCGACGCGTTTGCCGAGGCGGTGCGGGTGCAGGAACGGCTGTTCACCACGCGGCCGGTGTTCCTCGGCGTCGAGTCGGCGATGAAGCACCCGGGGGCGCCGTGCGGATTGAAGACCGACTCGGAGCGCGCGCGGCGCGTCCGGCAGAAAGCGCGGGAAATGCGGAACAGCCGCGGCGAATGGGAACGCGCGCCGCAACTTCAGGAGCGGATGCTCCCGGAGATTGTTGTCGCGGACCGGGGCGCGGAGGTCTCGCGCCCCGCCGGACATCCGCGCTCCGTGCTCAGCGAGCCCGAGGCGCTCGAGAAGGCCGGGCCCGGCGAA
The DNA here is from genome assembly GCA_016871675.1 of Verrucomicrobiota bacterium. Taxonomy (NCBI): domain Bacteria; kingdom Pseudomonadati; phylum Verrucomicrobiota; species Verrucomicrobiota bacterium. The sequence goes on along the minus strand of VHCN01000008.1, from coordinate 64,116 downwards.
CTCTGCGCGATTGCGACGGAGCACGGCGTGACCACCTACGGCCGCGCGATTTCCGTCGCCGACAAACTGCACGACGGCCGCGTGGTGATTGCGAAATGGATCCGCCGCCTCACCAACTGGGGCGGCCGGCAGGCGGAGATGGACGTGTGGCGCGAGAAAATCCGCCCGCTCGTCGAGAAGAAGTTCGCGCAACAGAAGATGCCGGTCGTGCGCTTCGCGGAGCACGGGCACCGCATCGTCGCCGAGGTCAGCATCGCGAGCCTCACGATGAAGGTCCCCGTGGATCGCCACGGCGTCGCGCTGTGGCGTCCGCTGGAGCGGGAGACGATGCAGCCCGAGTGCGCGCAATGCCCGCACACGAAGCTCTGCCTTTCGCTCGCGCCCGCCACGGGTGTCGCGCTGCTGTGGCGGCGGCTCGGCCTCGTGGACGCCGGGGGCGTGCCGACACGCCGCGGGCAGCTCATCAGTTTCTTCCACGGCAGCGACGGCCTCGCGTTGTCGGCGGCGCTGGAGGACGAGCGATATCCGCTCGACGAGTTGATCTACGACCTTGCGAACCTCGACGCCGGGTTCCGGTTCTGCGGCGAGGACAACCGGTGGGAAGGCCGGCTTGTCGTCGTGTGCCGGCAGGTGTTCGGCATGCAGAGCATCCCCGGTTATCTCGAAAACGGCGCGCCGCCCAGATACGGCGCCGGCGCTGAAGCGGTCGTCGCCTCCGTGCACAAGAACCCGCTCAACAAGCACGGCTGGGTCAGCGACCAACTCGGCGCGGGCGACGTGGACCGCGTGATCATCGAATGGCGCAGCACGCTGCGGCAGATCGCGCACGCGCCCGCGATGGACTGGCCGCGGTGGAAGGCGTTGCAGGCGATGGCCCGGGAACTCCTTCGCGAAACGGAGTCGCCGACGCTCACGGACTTGCCGCCGCTGGAGTTTCACCAGACGAAGCGCGCCGATCACCGGCTGCAATTCCGCCGGCATTGAGCGGCGGCGGGCTACGTGCGCGACTTGTTCCCGACCGTGTGCGAACTCGCGGGCGTGCCGGTGCCGGACACGGTGCAATCCAAGCGCCTCGCGCCGGTGCTCGCAGGCAAGGTCCGCGAAGTTCACCCACAAGTCATTGCGTGCTTCACGGACACCCAGCGAATGATCCGAACCGACTCGTGAAAGCTCATCCACTACCCGCAGGCGAAGCGCACGCAACTGTTCGACCTGGTGAACGACCCGGATGAACGGCGCGACCTGTCCGGCGTGGAGAAGTGGTCGGGCCTCGCGAGGGAACTGCGCGCGAAGCTCGACGCCGCGTTGCTCGGCATGGGCGACCCGCTCGCGGCGCGGGAATCGTCCGGCTCAGGCCTTTTTCTCCGGCACGAACTCCTCCACTTTCGCGTTCTCGACGAGGAAGTTCAGCACCTTCGCGGTGAGGATCTGCTCCTGAATTTCGCCGAAGCCGTTGCGTTCATCGAGCTGCTTCACCAGCTTTTGCACGGGCATCTGGTATTGCGCGGCCATGATCATCACGCGCTGGCTCAGCTCCGACTGCTCCACGCGGATGTTCTCCGCCTCGGCAATGCGGCCGAGCAGGAAGCTCGCCTTCACCCGCTCCTTCGCGCTCGCGGCGGCGAAGCCGAAAATCTGGTCCTTCTGCGCCTCGATGGACTCGCGCGACGCGCCCCGCTTGGTCTGCTCCTGGACGATGTTGTAAACGGCGCTGCGCGTCTCGGTGTTGACGATGCTCTCGGGCAGTTCGCACTTCACGCGGGCGAGCAGTTCGCGGACGATCTGGTCCTTCGCGCTGCGCTCGCGCTGGAATTTCACCTCGTTCTCAAGGTCGTGCTTCACGCCCGCGCGGAGCGCCTCGAGACTCTCGGCCTCGAGTGCCTTCGCGAACGCCTCGTTCACGTCCGGCAGGTGCCGCTCCTTGACCTGCACGATCTCCACCTCGTAGCTGGCCTTCCGCCCCGCGAGCGCGGGCGTCATGAAGTCCGCGGGGAAATCCACGCCCACCGTGCGTTTGGAGCCGGCTTCCGCGCCGACAAGCTGCTCCGTGAAACCCGGGATGAACTGCCCCGCCTGCACATTCACCCAGAAATTCTTGTGCTCGCCCAGCCCGCGCGTCTCCGGCGCAAGCTCCGCGATCGGCTTGCCGTCGCATGTGCCCGTGTAGTTGATCACCACGAAATCTCCCGGCTGCACCGCGCGCGGCACGTCCGCGTAACTGGCCCGCTGCACGCGCAGCGCCTCGAGTGCCTTCGTCACGTCCTCGTCCGTCACCGTGATGGACGGCAGCTTGATGGGAAGCTGCTTGTAATCGGGCATCTCGAACTCCGGCTCCGTTTCGAGCGTGGCGGCGAACTGCAGCGCCTGCCCGCGGCCGAACTGGATTTCCTCGATGTCCGGATACGTCGCCACGCGCAGCTTCTGCTCCGCCACGGCCTTCTTGTAGGAATCGGGGATGAGCCGGCGCTTGACCTCCTTCTCGATGTCCTGCGAGTAGGCCTTCACGACCATGGCGCGCGGGGCCTTGCCGGGGCGGAAGCCAGGGAGCTTGGCGGCTTTTTGATATTCCTGCTCCACCGCGGTGAACGCGGCATCCACCGCCGGCGCGTCCACCTCCACGCGGAGGAGCTTGCGGCACGGGGCGAGATTTTCGACGGTTACATTCACGAGGGACCTTTCGTTGGCCGACGCTCCGCGGTGAAAATGTTCCGGTGAGGCCCGCGCGGAGCCGCGAGCGGGGGGCGAGCCTAGGTGCCGCGCAAGGTCGCGTCAAGCGCGCCGGACGCCGGCACGGGCTGGCTGATGTGCGCCAGCGCACGGTCGCCATCGAGAACGCGACCGCGTTGCCAGCTCACGCTCCTGCCGTGGGATGGAAGCTGTTCCGCGGAAGGAGCGACAGGGAAGCAGGCTCGGACCGGCCTCACGCAGCGGCGGCACCGGGCTTCCGTTGAACAAGCGGCGGACACTCCCCGCGCACCGATGCGCCGGTGATGGTGATTATCCGCGAGTCCTCCGAATGGGGCGCCTCATACATCAGGTCGAGCATGAGTTTCTCGATGAGCGCGCGGAGGGCGCGGGCGCCCGTTCCCTTGCGGTGGGCTTCGCGCGCCAGTTCCCGCAGGGCCTCCGGCGTGAAGATCAGTTCCACGCCTTCCATCCACAGCAGCTTGGCGTATTGCTTGGTGAGCGCGTTCTTCGGGTCGGTCAGGATCGTCACGAGCTGGTCCTCCGAGAGTTCGTCAAGGACGCTTGTGACAGGCAACCGCCCGACGAACTCGGGAATGAACCCGTAGTTCAGCAGGTCTTCCGGCTCCACGCTGTGCAACACTTTCCGCTGCTCCATCGCCGCCGCCTTTGCCGAATGATGCGACGCGCCAAAGCCGACGACGCGGCTGCCCAGCCGCCGGTGGATCGTCTTTTCGAGTCCCACGAACGCGCCGCCGCAGATGAACAGGATGTTTGTCGTGTCAACCCGGATGTATTCCTGCTGCGGGTGCTTGCGGCCGCCCTGCGGCGGAACATTGCACACCGTGCCCTCGAGGATTTTCAGCAACGCCTGCTGCACGCCCTCGCCGGAAACATCGCGCGTGATGGACGGGCCGTCGGCCTTGCGGGCGATCTTGTCGATCTCGTCGATGTAAACGATGCCGACCTGCGCGCGCTTCACGTCGTAGTCCGCGGTCTGGAGCAATCGCAAGATGATGTTCTCCACATCCTCGCCCACATAGCCGGCCTCGGTCAGCGTCGTTGCGTCTGCAATCGCAAAGGGCACGTCGAGCGCGCGCGCCAGGGTCCGCGCCAGCAGCGTCTTGCCCGAGCCCGTCGGCCCGATGAGCAGGATGTTGCTCTTCTCGATCTCCACGTCCGGATGCGGGTCGTCGCCTCGGCGGTTTCGACCGGGGCTGTCGGACGCGTGCAGGATGCGCTTGTAGTGGTTGTGAACGGCGACGGCGAGCGCCTTCTTCGCGGCGTCCTGCCCGACGCAATGGTCATCGAGGATGCGCTTGATCTCGCCGGGCTTCGCCACGCGAATCCGCGGCGTCACCCGCCGCGTGTCGGCCGAGAGTTCCTTGTCCAGCACGCTCTTGCACACGGCGATGCACCCGTCGCAGATGTAAACGCCCGGCCCCGCGATGAGCTTCTTGACCTCGGCGTGCGACTTCCCGCAGAAGCTGCACAAGGTCAGGTTGTGGGGCCGTGCCATGGGAAGCCGGGTTGCGCGTCAGGTGCTCTTCAAGTCCGCGAGCTTCTGGTCGGCGAGCCCGGGGATTTCCTTCCGCGAAGCGACCACCTCATCCACGAGCCCGAACTGTTTCGCCTCCTCGGGCGACATGAAATTGTCGCGGTCGCACGCCTTCTCCACGATCCCGACCGGCTGGCCCGTGTGCTTGGCGATGATCTCGTTGAGCCGCTGCTTGAGCTTGAGCATGTATTTGACGCGGATTTCCACGTCGCTCGCCTGCCCCTCCGCGCCGCCGAGCACCTGGTGGATCATGATGTTCGCGTTTGGCAGGGCGTAGCGCTTGCCCTTCGTGCCGCCCGCGAGCAGCACCGCGCCCATGCTCGCCGCCTGCCCGATGCAGTAGGTGTTCACGTCGCACGTCAGGAACTGCATCGTGTCATAAATCGCCAGCCCCGCCGTCACGCTCCCGCCCGGCGAATTGATGTAAAGATGAATGTCCTTCTTCGGGTCGCTCATCTGGAGGAAGAGCAGTTGCGCGATGATCAGGTTCGAGATCATGTCGTCAATCGGCGTGCCGATGAACACGATGCGGTCCACCAGCAACCGCGAATAGATGTCGTAGCCGCGCTCGCCGCGACCGGTCTGCTCCACCACCATCGGCACCAGGAAATTGTTCATAAGACTTCGCTCAGAGGCGCGCGGAACGTAGTGGCGGGCCCGCGGCCCGTCAAGCGCGTCAGGCTTTCTCCTACCAAATCCGCCCTCCGGATGAAAGCCAATTGTCCGCGACTGGCCTTGCTCCGATTGGGTGGACGGGGGGTCGGCTTTCGTCGCAACGTTGAGTCAAGCGATGCGGGTGAGGATCGCGAGGTTCGGAATGCGCTGGTGGGCGCGCGGGGTTGCGCAGCTTTGCCGTTGAAATCCCGGGGGCCAGCTCGCACCCTGCCGCCATGAACACCGGCGGCCCCATCTCCCGGCGCACTTTCCTTGCCGCCACGGCGCTCGTTTCGGTTTCGCCCCGGCCCGGCGCGCAGGAGTCAAAGCCCGAGCCCATCATCGACATCCATCAACACACGAACTATCACGGGCGCACGGACGGACAGATGCTCGCGCACCAGCGCGCGATGGGCATCACCACGACGATCCTCCTGCCCGCGGGCCGCGTGGCGGAGCTGCCGAGCACGCACGCCGGCCGGTCCAACGGACTCGCGGCCAGGTGCGGCGGCAACGAGTGGTGCAAGCGCTTCGCCGACGAGCATCCCGGCGAGTTCCTGTTCGCCGCAAACGAAATCACGGATCATCCCGAGGCCCGCGCGGAGGTTGAGAAGTATCTCAAGCTCGGCGCGAAGATGATCGCCGAGCAGAAGTTCGGCGTGGCGTGCGACTCGGCGTCGAGCCAGGACCTCTACCGGCTCGCGCAGGATCACGGCGTGCCGGTGCTGCTGCACTTCCAGCACGGCACCTACAACCTCGGCTACGAGCGCTTCCACAAGGTGCTGGAGAACTTCCCGAAGGTGAACTTCCTCGGCCACGCGCAGACGGTGTGGGCGAACATTGACAGGGACCACGCGGACCAGAAAAACCTTTATCCGAAGACGAAGGTCACGGCCGGCGGCCTGACGGATGTGTATCTTCGGACGTATCCGAACTTCTTCGCGGACATGTCGGCCGGCTCGGGGCTGAATGCGCTCATCCGCGACGAAGATCACACGCGCGGCTTCCTCGACCGGCACCAGTCCAAGATTCTTTACGGCAGCGATTGCGCCGACACGCTCGGCCGGGGTCCCGGCTGCCAGGGCGCGCAGACGCTCGCGGCGCTACGGCGTCTCGCGCCCAACGCGGCCGCGCTGCGGAAAATCCTGTTCGAGAATTCGAGGAAGCTTTTCAGGCTCGCCTAGTTTGCCCGAAGCTCCCGCCCGCCGGGAACCGACAGTGCGCCTCACTCCACCACGAGCACGGGCGTGCCGAGCGACACGAGCTTGAGCAGGAGTTCCGCGTTCCAGTTCGACAGCCGGAAGCAGCCGTGCGACTCCGTGCGCCCGACGTCCTCGGGCTTTGCCGTGCCGTGGATGCCGTATCCGGGCCGGTTGAGGCTCACCCAGGCCGAGCCCACCGGGTTGTTCGGGCCCGGCGGGAGAATCAGCTTGGTCTTCAGTTGCCGGGCCTCGGCGGACTCGGGGAAAACCTCCGGGTCGAACGTGTAGTTCGGATTCGCCGCCGCCGCGACCACGTTCAGCTCGCCCGTCGGCCGCTTCTCGACGCGCTGCGCGATGCTGCACGGGAAATGCGCGAGCAGGTTCGTGCCCGCGTCGAACGCCTGCAGCGTCTTGCCCGCCAGATGGATGGTGACCCACGCGGCTTTCGAGCGAAACGCCGGCGCGCCCACGTTCAGCACCTGCACGGGCGTCCCGGCGGTGAGGTTGGTCCAATTCAAGTCCGGGTTGAGCCGCCGGATGAGGATCGGATGCGCGTGGCTGCGCTCGGCGACGAGTTCGAGGATCGATTCGTAATCGAGCGCGCCTTGCTGCGACTTGCCGAGCCACGTCGTGCTGAGCGGTTGAAGTCGCGCGAGGTCGTTGCTCGTCACCGTGTAGGTCACGAGCGGCGGCACGGTCAGTTGAAGCCGCGCCTGCGTCTCGCTGTCCAGGCCGCCGGTGGGTTTGAGCCCCTCGCGCGATTGGAACGCCCGCAGCGCCGCGCGCGTCTGCGGACCAAACTGCCCGTCCATCGAGCCCGATGAAAAGCCCGCGCGGTCGAGCGCGAGTTGCGCCTCGAGCATCGGCCACGCGAACTTGCCCGACTCGACGCGGTTCGTCGCGGCAAGGGATGTGTTGGTGGACTTCGCCGGGGGCGGATTCGTGTCGAGGCGCGCGATGACGGGGTTCGTCGCCGGCACGTGCGGCACGGGGACGACATTCGTCCGGGCGGCGAGGGCGGGCGGGGTGTTTGTCGCCTTCGCGACCGGCTGAGGCTGGACCTCGGGCGGCGTGAACCATGCGAGGATCGGCTTCCGAAAATGCCATGCCAGAAATGGCGCGCCGCACACGGCAAGCGCGATGAGAAGCAGCCGTCCCCGCCTCGCCGGCCGCTTCGGGGCGCGCACGGGCTGGAACAGCGGCATCTTGATCAGCACGCGCGCATCAAAGCACAACCCGGCTCGCGGCGGAAGAGAATCCACGGTCGCCGGACGCGCGCGCCTCGCGCCAGTCGAGAACTTTCAACTGCACGGTGCGCGTGCCGTTGAACTCGTTGATCTGCGGCGAGAATGCGAGGTCGAACCGGCCCGCGGGCAGTTCCGGGTCGGCGACATTCCACATCACGGCCTGCCGGGTATCGCGCCCATCGGTCACGTGCAGACGGGCATGCTGCTTCTCGCCGCCCATTCGAAACACGGGGCGCGCGAGCGAGAGGTTCCGCGCGACGAGGCTCACGGCGGGATTCGCCTGCCCCGTCGGTTGAAGCCGCTCCAGCTCGGCAAGTTGGCCGAGGCTCAACTCGCCGAGTGACGTCTCGGCGTCGAGCCGGACTTCGGGTTGAAGTTGCTCGGCCGTGAGCGCGCGGCGGGCCAGCTCGTTCAAGCGGGCGCGCAGCGCGTCCACGTTTGAGGGCTTCAGCGAGAGCCCCGCGGCCATCGCGTGCCCGCCGTGGCGCGCGAGCAGGTCATCGCATTCGCGCAACGCGGCCGCGAGATCGAAGCCCTCGATGCTCCGGCCGGAGCCGCGCCACTCGTGCGCGTCGCCCCCGAGGATGATCGTCGGCCGGTGAAAGGCCCTCTGCACGCGCGAGGCGACAATGCCGACGACGCCGATGTGCCAGAGCAACTGCCCCTCGACGATCACGAAGTCCGTCTCCGGGTTGAAGCGCGCGCGCACCGCGCCGGTGACGTCGTCCGCGATGGCGCGCTCGATTTGCTGGCGTTCGCGGTTGCGCGCGTCGAGCCCGCGGGCGAGCGGCTCGGCCGTCGCGAGGTCGGGCGCGAGCAGGAGGTCGAGCGCGGCGGTCGCGGTCTCGAGCCGGCCGGCGGCGTTGAGGCGCGGGCCGAGTTGGAAGCCGACGTCGTAGGTGCCGACCGGCTCGCGGACCTGCGCGACGCGCTTGAGCGCGACGAGCCCGGGCCGCGGCGTGGCGTTGAGCCGCTCGAGTCCGGCCGTGATGAGGATGCGGTTCTCGTGCCGGAGCGGGACAAGGTCGGCGATGGTCCCGAGCGCAACGAGGTCGAGCAGCGGCCGCACGTCAAACGCGTCCGCGCCGGGGAGGCCGAGTTCCCGCGCGCGCTTGACGAGCGCGTGCGCGAGCTTGAAGGCGAGTCCGGCGGAGCAGAGTTCGTGGAAGTCCGGCTGTTCCCCGCGCCGCTGCGGATTCACGAGTGCCACGGCTCCGGGCGGCGGCGAAGAGACCTGGTGGTGGTCGAGGACGATCACATCCACGCCGCGTTCGCGAAGCCACGCGATGGTCTCGACTGCGGTCGAGCCGCAGTCCACCGCGAGCAGAAGTTTGACGGGGAACTTGTTGAGGCAGTTCTCCACGGCGTCGCGCGTGAGGCCGTAGCCTTCGTCCATGCGATGTGGCAGGTAGGGATGCACAGTCCAGCCGAGAGACGAGAGCACTTCGTGGAGCAGCGCGGTCGAGGTGACGCCGTCCACGTCGTAGTCGCCAAAGATGACGAGCGGCTCGGCGCGTTCGCGCGCGAGCCGCAGGCGGTCGACCGCACGGTCCATGTCGGGCAGCAGGAAGGGATCGGCAAGCTGGCGCAGGCGCGGCCCGAGAAACTGCCGGATGGACGCCGCATCGGACTGGCCGCGGTTGAGGAGGCACTGGATCATCAGCGGCGAGAGGCCCAGCTCGCGCGCGAGCGGCTCCGCGAGCAGGGGTTGCGGCGGGGCCAGAGTCCAGCGGGATTTCATGCAGCCGGCGGCGGCGGGTCCGCCGGAGGACTGGCCCGCAACGCGAGGATTGAGAGCAGGACGGACAACAGGATCAGCGCGCCAACGACAAGCAGCGACGCGCCGGTCGGGATGTCCAGCCAGGGTTTGACGAGCATTTTCAGGCCGATGAAGGCGAGCACGAGCGCGAGGCCGATCTTGAGGTAGCGGAAGTAACGGATCGCGCCCGCGAGCACGAAGTAGAGCGAGCGCAGGCCGAGGATGGCGAAGACGTTTGAGGTGAAAATGATGAACGGCTTCTCGGTGACGGCGAAGATCGCGGGGATCGAGTCCACGGCGAACACGAGGTCGGTCGTCTCCACCATCAACAGCACCAGCGCCAGCGGCGTGAGCGCGCGCCGGCCGTCCAGGCGCGTTATGAAGCGGTCGCCCTCGAACTCGCGTGTCACCGGGTAAAGCCGCCGCGTGAGATTCAGCACCGGGTTCTTCTCCGGGTGCACGCCGTCGTCGTCCACGAAGAGCATCTTCACGCCGGTGAAGAGCAGGAAGCCGCCGAACAGATACAACACACCGTGGAACCGGGAGACCAGCACCGCGCCGCCCCAGATCATCAGCCCGCGCATTACGAGCGCGCCGAGGATTCCCCAGAAGAGCACGCGATGCTGCAACTCGGGCGGCACGCGGAAGTAGGCGAAGATGAGCGCGATGACAAACACGTTGTCCATCGAGAGCGAGAGTTCGATGATGTAACCGGTGACGAACTCGAGCGCCTCGCCCCGGCCCCGCATCGGCACGAGCGCCGCGGCGAACCCCATGGCCAGCGTGAAGAACACAAGCGTCCACGCAAACGCCTCGCGGAAGGTGACGGCGTGCGCCTTGCGGTGGAAGACGCCGAGGTCAAGCGCGAGGAACACCAGGACGCCGCCGATGAAGACGGCGTAGTGCAGGGGCGTGATCTCTACAAGGGCCAGCAGGAATGCAGGCATGGTGTCCATGACTTTGGATCCGGTTTACATGGCCCGGCCCCCGCCAGGTCAGCTCGCGCGAAGTCCGGGGCGAGGCAGCGACCGACTCACGCCCTGGCGGCTTCCGCCGCCTCGGGCGCGGCGGTCATCGCCGTGCCGCCGAGCGCGGGGCGCTTGCCCTTGTGCCACCAGAGCACAAACGCGCTCGCGATGTAAATGGAGGAGTAGGTGCCGATGATGATGCCCCAGAGGAACGTGAAGGCGAAGTCGTTGATGACGCCGCCGCCGAACCAGTAGAGCGACGCGGTGGCGACGAACACGGTGCCGGACGTGATGAACGTGCGGCTGAGCGTCTGGTTGAGCGCGATGTTCATCAGCTCGGTGAAGCTGCCGCGGATGCCGAGTTTCAGGTCTTCGCGGATGCGGTCGAAGATCACGATGGTGTCGTTGATGGAGAAGCCGATGATCGTGAGCAGCGCCGCGACCACGGTGCCGTTGAGCTCGCGCCCGGCGAGGAAGTAGATGCCCAGCGTCATCAGGATGTCGTGGCAGATGGCGATGACGGCGCCGAGCGCGAACGAGAATTCGTATCGGAACGCGACGTAAACGAGGATGCCGAACAGCGCCAGGACCACCGCCCACAGCGCGGTGCGCAGGATCTCCCCGCCGACCGTCGGGCCGACGCTGCGGAGCTGGTTGTTGGTGAATTTCTCGTCCGGGAACGCCTTGATGATCGAGTCGGCGACGGCCTTGCCCGCGCCCGCGAGCACGGTCACGCGCAGGCGCTCGGAATTGTCGCCGGGGGATTTCTGATACTGGAGCAGCGCGTCCTTGACCTGATGTTCCCTGCCTTTGGCATCCGTGAACTTCACCGCGGTGACGACGGCGCGGATTTTCTCCAGGTCCTCGACCTTCTTCGCGAACGTGAAGAAGAGTTCGTCGCCGCCGCGCATCTCGTGGCCGAGCACGCTCGCGCCACGGAAGCCGACGCCGTAGACGAGGCCGACGAGGATGAGGCTCCACGACGCGATGAACGCGGGCCTGGCGAACTTCATGAAGTTGTAGTTCGCGTCGCGGAAGATTTGGAACATCGGCAGGCTCTTGATCAGGCCGCGCGCGAGGAGGAAGTCGAACATGAGGCGCGTGATGATGAGCGCGGTGAACATGCTCACCGTGATGCCAATGGTGAGTGTGACGCCAAAGCCCTTCACCGGCCCGGTGCCGAGGTAGATGAGCAGAACCGAGGCGATGAGCGTGGTGAGGTTCGAGTCGAAGATGGTCGCGAAGGCCCGCGCGTAGCCGGCGTTGATCGCGCCGCGGAGGGACTTGCCGGCCGCCAGTTCCTCGCGGATGCGCTCGTAGATGAGCACGTTCGCGTCCACCGCCATGCCGATGGTGAGCACGATGCCCGCGATGCCCGGCAGGGTCAGCGTGGTGCCGATGGAACACATCACGCCGAGAAGGATGAGGATGTTGATGACCAACGCCGCGTTCGCGATGAGCCCGGAGAGCATGTAATAAACGAGCATGAACACGCCGACGGCGATCACGCCGTAGATCGCGGATTTGATGCCCGCCTCGATCGTGTCCTTGCCGAGCGAGGGCGTGACGCTGACTTCCTCCTCGATGGACAGGGGGGCTTCCAGCGGGTTTTCGAGCGCGCTGGCGAGTTCGGCGGCTTCCTTCAAGTCGAAGCTCCCGCTGATCTCGCAACTCCCCCCGAGGATCGGCTCGCGGATCACCGGCGCGGACAGCAACTCGCCGTCGAGCACGATGCCGAACCGCTGGCCTACGTTGTCCTTGGTGATGTCGCCGAACAGCTGCGCGCCCTCGGTGTCGAAGCGCAGGATGATGATCGGGTCGTTGTTGACGTGGTGCCGGCTGTGGAAGGCCCGCGCCACGTGCTTGCCGGACAGGCCGAGCTCGGCCTTGACCTTGACGAACACTTCCTCGGCGCGCTCGTCGGGCTTGCCTTTCTGGTGGAGCAACTTCATCCGCTCGTATCCGGGGAAAGACGTGTAGCCCTGGCGGATGAGCTCGTCGCTGTCCGGCCGGAGCATGCGGAACTCGAGGAACGCCGCGCGCTGGATGTTCTGCCGCGCCATCGCCATCACGGATTCCTCGATGCCCGGCAGTTGCACCACGATGCGGTCCTCGCCGGCCGGCTGGATGAGCGGCTCGGCCACGCCGAGTGAGTCCACGCGCTTGCGGAGGACTTCGACGGCGTTCTCGATGGCGAGCGCATGGGTGACGCCGCGGCTGACGATGTTCGTCTTGCCCTTCTCGTCCACCTCCAACCGCGTCAGGTCCATGCGCACGGTGAAGGACACGCCGCCCTGCAAATCGAGTCCAAGCCGGATCTTGCCCGCGGCCTCGCGCTGGAGCCGGTAGAGGATGGCGAGGTTGGGGTTCTTCTGCCCGCGGACTTTGAAAGGGAAGTAGCGCGTGAGGTCGTTGGTGCCGACGGCCGCGACGAGGTTGCCGAACGTGTTGCCCGGCTTCTCGGTCTGGAGCTTGCGCGCGCGCTCGACGATCGAGGCGAAATTGGCGTCCGGCCCCGCCGCCCGCTCCTGAAAGACCTGCACCAAGTCGCGGTTCGTCGGCGGGTAAACGCTGTAAAGCGAGAAGCCGATGGCAAAGAGGGCCGCCAGCAGCCGCCAGGTGTTGTTGCGGGGCATAGAAAGGGGGAACTGCTCAGGGCTTCGCGGGTTCCGAGGCGACCTCCGTGACGTCGGTCACGGCGGACTTGAGCACCTCAAACTTCGCCTCATCCGACCGGAGGGTGATGCTTTTCTCCTTGATGGTGACGACCACGGCGACGATGCCGCTGCTGGTGACGACCCGGTCGCCTTTCTTGAGCGCCTTGATCATCGCCTCGCGCCGCTTTTGTTCCTTCTGCTGCGGACGGATCATGATCCAATACATGATGACGACCATGAAGAGGATCGGGGCGAGCGTGACCCAGATGGGCGGGGGCTTCTGCCCCGGCTGGGGCGGGGGCGAGAACGCGAGCAGGCAGGACAAGTCGTTGAGCATGGTCATTTCAAAAACAGAGCCGCCAAATCTAGGGACGAGTCGCGGAATGGCAAGTCCAACATTCGGTTGAAAGGAGGCGACGCGCCGGTGCCGGGTGGGTTCAGGCCCAGGTTCGCATCGAGGATGCGCCCCCTCCAGCGTCGTGAGCGCGCGTTTCAGCCGCAGGAACAGCAGGAACGCCATGCCGCCGATCGCGAACAGGCTCAAGTCCAGATCGCGTCCAAACCACGACGACGGGTCGGACAGCACGGCTTCAGCCGGCGGTAACCGAGCACCGCCCATCCCCCACCTCAGGTGACACGGCCGCCGTGGTGGGCCGAACGTCGCCGAGCCCTCCGGCGAGTTCCACCGCTTTCATCCGAGTCGCGCGGACGAATTCCGCTTCCCTACTGCACGGATCGCGATAGCCTCCACCCAGCCATCCCGACCATGAAACTCCTGCGCCCCGCCCTCCTCTCAATCGCCCTCGCCCTCACGCTCGCCGCCCGCGCGCAGGACACGCCACTGACTCCCGTCGGGCTCTTCACCGCGGCGGTGAAGCAACTCACCGCACTCGTCGAGCCCGCAGCCGGCGCGCCCGCGCGGAGTTTCACCGCCACGGTCAAACTCACCAAGGCCACCGGCGCGCCCGACATGTTGATCGGGCGCGACTTCGACCTCGCGTTCCAGGCGCCCGACCGCCTGCGCCTCGCCGGCGACGTCAACGGCACGCGCGCCTCGCTCGGCCGCGACGGCCATGAACTGTGGGCCTACGTGCCCGGGAAAAAGTTCGGCGTCATCGGCCAGCCCGGCCTCGTGAAGTTCGCCACCGCGCCGGAAAAGAAGGACGCGTCGAAGCTCGGCCCCTTCAAGCTCCCGCTCCCGCGCGACCAGATGGCCGTCCTCCCGCTGCTCTTCAAAGTCGAGGCGCGCCCGGATGAACACGTGGGCGGCGTGGACTGCCACGCCATCGTCGCGCGGCCCGAACCGCAGGCGCTCGAGGCCTTCAAGCTCCAGCCCTTCACGCTCTCGCTGTGGCTCCGCAAGTCCGACCACCTCCCCGCGCGCATCGGCTACAACGACGGCAAGAAACTCGACGTCGTCCTCGAACTCCGCGACGCGACGCTCGGTGAAGCCCCGCCCGCCGCCTCGTGGAAACTTGCCGCCGCGCCCGGCGACAAGATCGAGCCTGTCGCGCTCGGCCACTTGCTGCGCTTCCTCGACATCGCGCCCGCGATGCTCACCGACAAAATCCCCCCGCTCGGCCCCGTGACCGCCGAACGCCGACTCGTCGCCACCGAGGGCGCGGGCCGGCTCGAGATTCACGACGGCACGAAGGTGCTCTTCCTCAAGGGCACGCCCGAGGACATGGGCCGCCAGCACGGCGTTTTGATGAAGAAGGAAGTCCGCGACCTCGTGGACCGCGTCCTTTACGGCGTCGGCGTTGGCAGCAGCTTCGACAAGGGCCGCTGGTTCTTCGGCGAGATCGAGTCATGCCAGGCGCGCATCGGCAGGTTCATTGACGCCCGTTACCTCCGCGAGATGGACGCGCTCGCCGCAGCCGCCGGAGTCGAGCGCGAGGAGGCGCGGCTCGCCAACTTCTTCCCCGAGCTGTTTCATTGCAGCGGCTTCTCCATCTTCGGCGACGCCACCGTCGGCGGCCGCATGTATCACGGCCGCGTGCTCGACTACATGAAGGGCGTCGGCCTCGAGCAAAACGCCACGGTGATGGTCTTCCAGCCCGACATCGGCCACGCGTGGGTCAACGTCGGCTACGCCGGCTTCGTCGGTTCCGTCACCGCGATGAACGCGAGGCACATCTCCATCGGCGAAATGGGCGGCCGCGGCGAAGGCAATTGGGATGGCAAACCCATGGCACAGCTCATGCGCGAAGTCATGGAGAACGCCGGCACCCTCGATCAAGCCGTCGAAATCATGCGCCGCGGCCCGCGCACATGCGAATACTACTACGTCATCTCCGACGCCAAATCGAAGCGCGCCGTCGGCATCGCCGCCACGCCGACGAAGTTCGAGGTGGTCCTGCCCAACATGGCGCACCCGCTGCTGCCGCATCCCATCAAGGACGCCGTGCTGATGAGCGCCGACGACCGCTACGAGGAACTCGCCCGCCGCGTGAAGGCCGGCTTCGGCCGGTTCGACGCCGACCGCGCGCGCGACCTGATGACCCGCCCCGTCTGCATGGACTCGAACATCCACTCCGTCCTTTTCGCGCCCGACACGCTCGACTTCTGGGTCGCCAACGCCGACTCGCAGAATCCCGCGGCCCACTGCCGCTACACGAAATACAATCTGGCGGCGTTGTTGAAGGCGCCGACGCCTTCGAACCCGTCGGCGGCCGGGAGCGGGCGGTAGATCCGACGACACGGCGGCGTTTACGCGATGAGCTCGTTGATCACCTGCCCGCCGGTCTGGCTGAGTTGCTTGAAACGGCCTTCGTGGAAGTAGGTCAGCTTGTTGTCGTCGAGGCCGAGCAGGCGCAGCACCGTCACGTGCAGGTCGCGGAGGTGGTGGACGCACTCGGCGGCCTTCTCGCCAATCTCATCGGTCGCGCCGATGGCGTGGCCGGACTTCACGCCGCCGCCCGCGAGCCACATGGCCATGCCCTTCGCATTGTGGTCGCGGCCCGCGACGTTCTCGCCGCCGCGCACACCGTTGTCCGGCGAGCGGCCGAACTCGCCGCTCCAGATGACGAGCGTCGAGTCGAGCAGGCCGAGCCGCCGCAGGTCGGTGAGCAGCGCGGCGATGGGCTTGTCCACGCAACGGATGCGGCCCGTGTGCGCGCGGTCAATGTAGTCGTGCGAATCCCAGCCGCCCTCGAAGAGCTGCACGAAGCGCACGCCGCTCTGCACCAGCTTGCGCGCGAGCAGGCAGCGCCGGCCGAAGCGGTCCGTCGCCGGCTGGCCGATGCCGTAAAGCTCCTTCGTCTTCGCGTCCTCGTTGTCGAGGTTGATGACGCCGGGCACTTCGGCCTGCATGCGGAAGGCGAGTTCATACGCGGCCATGCGCGCGGCGAGTTCGCCCTGGTTCGGATGCCGCCTGGCGTCGTCGGCGTTGAGCTTCGCGAGCAGGTCGAGGTTCGCGCGCTGCGTGTCGCGCGTGACATGCGGCGGCGGATTCAAGTCGAGGATCGGCGAGCCTTGCGAGCGCAGCGGCGTGCCCTGAAAGTGCGCGGGCAGAAATCCGTTCGACCAGTTCGCCGCGCCGCCCTGCGGGAACGCGCCATCCGGCAGCACGACGAACGCGGGCAGGTTTTGGTTCCTCGTGCCGAGGCCGAAGCTCGTCCACGCGCCGACGGCCGGGTCCCCGGTGAAACGGTTGCCGGTGTTCATCTGGTAGCACGCGGTCGGGTGATCAATCGAGTCCACCTGGCAACCGCGATACACGCACAACTCGTCCGCGACTCGCGCGAGATGCTCGAACTTGTCGCACATCCACAGCCCCGACCTGCCGTGCTGCTTGAACTGAAACGGGCTGCGGACGAAGTAGCGCTTGCCGCTCGTCATCGCGGAAGCGAAGCGGTCGTTGCGCGTGAACTCCTTCATGTGCAGTTCGGCCAGCTTCGGCTTCGGGTCGAAGGTGTCGAGGTGCGACGGCCCGCCCTCCATGAACAGGAAGATGCAGGCCTTGGCCTTCGCCGCGAGGTGCGGCTGCTTGGGCATGAGGGGATTCGCGGATTGCGGATTGTCCGCGGCGCTGAGTTCCTGACGCAGCAGCGCGTTGAAGGCGACCGTGCCCAGCGTCGCGCCGAGTCCGTAAACGAAGTCGCGCCGCGAGTGTTTCGCGAAGTGCTGGCAGCCGAATCGGTGGGGGTTCATCGCGTTCATCGCACGTAGACGAATTCATTCGCGTTCAGCAACACGAGGCACACCTCGGCCAGCGCGCGGGTCTCGGTGCCGACCTGCCAGGGCATCAGGTCGCGGGTGTAGTGCTTCAACACGTCGAGTTCCTCGTCCCAGAAGAAATCCTCGCCGGTCATTTCCTCGACCATGTGGTGCTTCACCTTCGTCGGCAGATCATTGGCCTTCGGCGCGTTCAACCGGTGGTGCGCGAGCATCTTGTTGAAGTGCGCCTCGCAGGATTTCACTTCATTGCCCGCCGGCGGCCGGCCAAACGCGCGACGGAAGGCGAGTTCGATGCGCGACTTCAACGTCGGCGCGGACTTCTCCAGCGAGGCGGCGAAGGCAAGCGCGCGGTTGTTCGCGAAGCCGCCGTTCATCAGCGAGAACACTTGCGGCGTGACGGTCGTGGCGTCGCGGTGCTCGCAGCTTGTCTCGGAGCCGGGGCGGTTGAAGACCTCGAGCATCGGGTCCGCGAGCGTGCGGATGCGGAAGGCGTAAAGGGTGCGGCGGTTGCGCTCCGCGGGCGTCGGCGACGGCTGATACGCCGGCGCGACCGAGCCCATGATGTGCCGCGGCTGGAAGGCAACCTCCCAGTTGATCTCGGGAAACACGCCCGGCCCGCCTGTCTGCGGATTCAGTTCGCCCGTCACCGCGAGCATCGCGTCGCGCAACTCCTCGGCGGCAAGGCGGCGGGTGGGAAAGTGACTCAAGAGATCGTTGCGCGGGTCTGCTGATTCCGCGTTCCGCGTTCCGCGTTCCGCGCTTGAAGTCTGCTGATACGTCGCGCTGTTCAGGATGAGCGCGTGGAGCTTCTTGAGGCTCCAGCCGTTCTCGGTGAACCAGCCCGCAAGCCAGTCGAGCAATTCGGGGTGCGTCGGCTTGCCGCCCATCGCGCCGAGGTTGTTCGGTGTCGCCACAAGGCCGCGGCCGAAGTGCTGCTGCCAGACGCGGTTCACGAGGACGCGCGCGGTGAGCGTGTTTTGAGGACTGGCGATCCATTTCGCGAGTGCCGTTCGGCGGCCGTTCGCGGAGTCGGGCAACGCCCACGGGCTGTTCGCGTCGAGGTCGTTCGCCGCGGACATCGCGCTGAGCACGCCGGGCTTCACCGCTTCGCCGGGCGTTTCGAGCGCGCCGCCGTTGAGGATGCTCACGACTTGCACGACTCCGACGCGGTTCGTCGGCACGCCAAAGAGCGGGCGCACCGAGGTGTAATTGTTCGGCGGGCCGGAATAGACCGACAGCGCGTAAGCCTCGAAGCGCTGCCGCTCGCGCTCGAAGAAGTCCTGCCGCTTCTGGTGCACCTTGCGCACGCTGAGCTCGTCCTTGGTCAGCCCGAAGTTGTCGCGGCGCGCGGTGTCCGACTTCGTGAGATCCGCGACGGACCCGGCGCCGTGCTGCTTCTCGTGGGCGGCGATCGCGTCCTGGTTTTTCTGCCTCAAGCCGGCCAGCACTGCGCGCGCATCGCTCAAGTGCTGCTCCACGCGCGCGCGGGCCGCGGTGGTGTCGCCGATGTGCTCGCCGGGAAGGAACGGTGACGGCCGCTCGGCAAACTGCGTCGAGGCGAACGCCGCCTGCAGCCGGTAGTAATCGCGCGTCGGCACCGGGTCGAACTTGTGGTCGTGACAGCGCGCGCAGCGCAGGCCCTGGCCGAGGAACGTGACGCCGACGTGGTGCGTGACGTCGTCGAGGAAATCCTGCCGCGTGACGGCGGCGACGGTCATGCTGGTGTGTTCCCACGGCCCCATGCGGAGGAAGCCGACGGCGATTAGCATTTCGAGATTGGCCGGCTCGATCTCGTCGCCGGCGATTTGTTCGAGGATGAAGCGGTCATACGGCTTGTCGGCGTTGAAGCTGCGGATGACGTAGTCGCGATAGCGCCACGCGTGCGGCCGCTCGTAGTCGTTCGAGAAGCCCGCGGTGTCGGCGTAGCGCGTCACGTCCAGCCAGTGCCGCGCCTGCTGCTCGCCGTAGTGCGGGCTGTCGAGCAACCGCTTCACGACCTTCGCGAAGGCGTCGGGCGACTTGTCCCTCACGAACGCATCCAATTCGGCGGGCGTCGGAGGCAGTCCGAGCAGGTCGAACGTCGCGCGACGCAGGAGCGTGGGCTTGTCGGCGGGCTTTGCTTGCGGGATGCCCCGCAACGCGAGCGGCGCGGCGGTGAAGGCGTCAATGGGATTTCGGATCGTGAATTTCGAATCGCGAATGCTTGGGACGGCTGGCGTGCCAACGGGCTGCCACGCCCACACGTCCTCAGGTTTGTATCTGCGGTTTGACCAGTCGGGTGAGAGTCCGCCGCTGGTCTTGACGACGATTCCGTCGGCGGCGTTCCAGGAGCCGGCGGCGGGTTTCTCGCCGGGCCACGGGGCGCCGGCGAGAATCCAGTCGCGCAGGATCTTGAGCTGCGCGGGCGAGAGCGCGTCGTTGTCCTTCGGCGGCATGGGGAGCTGCGGATCGGCGCGCGTCGCGGCGGTGTAAAGCAGGCTCTCGTCGGGCTTGCCGGGCTTGAGCACGGTGCGCTCGCTTTCGCCGCCCGCGAGTGCGCCGGCGCGCGTGGTGAGGTTGAGGCCGCCCTTGATTTTCTCCGCATCGTTGCCGTGACAGGCGAGGCACTTTTGGGAAATCACCGCCCAAGCGCGCTGCGCGAGTTCCTGCGCGGGCGCGGCGGCGGGCGACGGCGAAGCCGCGAGAAGTGCGGGGACGACAACGAATGCAAACGGGCGCTTCATTCGGATGCAGGGGAAGGTAATCCAGCCCAACGCGGGTGTCCACGGGGTTTTGACGGCGGATGCCGGGTGGCTCGCACTCAAGCCAGCGACTTCCTCAGTGCGCGCACTTCGCCGAGCAATTCGGATGCGGCCATGCACACGGGATGCGTCGCTCCCGTGCCGGCCGCGGGTTCGGCGTCAACGTCGTCCGTGTCACCGAGGCCCGCGTCGCGCAGCCGGCGCATGCGGTCGAGGATGAGGTCGCGGATTTCCTCCGCGTTGTCCACGCCGTGGAAGTAGGCGATGTGACCCGAGTCACCGTGTTCGCCGCGCTGGTGTCCCTCCTGGCCGCCGCCGCCGGCGGTCCGCACTTCGACATCGGCGATGCCGAGCAGCCGCTGCAACGGCCCCTGGTGCACGACGATTTGCTGGATGTTCGCGAAGGTCATCGTGATCTCTCGCACGGACTGCAGCCCGTGCCGGATGCGCAGGCTGCGGTCGGTCACCACGTACCAGCGCAGCTCGTAGTTCAACTTCACCAGCAGGAACGTGAAGGGCATCTGCGCCACAAGGCTCGCCAAGCCGAACCACTCGAGCGCGTGAAACGCCCGCTGCATCCACGCCGACTTGAAGGTGATGAAGCCGCCGAGCAGCAGCAGCAGGATCGCCGCGACCGCAGAGAGCTGCGCGAGCGCCCACCGGATTTGCAGCAGTCGGTAGTAATTATTCCCGGCGCGGAAAATGCGGATGGATTCCGGCGCGCCTGCGGGCGGCTCCGGCTCGGGCGGAACCTTCATCAACCGCAGCAGCAGAGATCTCAGCCGGTTCATCATGGCGCGGGTTCCACGGGTGGTGCGGGAGGCTGGCGGGCCGCGAGATCGGCGCGAAGGCCGCGAAGTTCGGACGCCACGGCGCGAAGCGTGGCGAGAAGTTCCGTAGCCGCGGCTTCATCGAGCAGGACGCCCGGCTTCGCCGCCGCGCCCGCCGCCGGAGGCACACGCTCCTTCATCCCGCGCATCTTCGAGTAGAGAAAATCACGGACGGCATCGAACTCGCGCAGCCCTTCGATGGTCATCTCCGCCTCCCCGCTGCCGGCCGCGGTTTGAATCTGAATGCGCGCGAGCCCTAGCCACCGCTCGACGAAGTTCGAGGTCAGGTGGATGTCCTGGATGCGCGAGTAGTTGAGGATGACTTCACGGCGGAAGAGGATGCCCCACCGCATCGAGATGCCCTCCGCGTCAAATCGGTAGCGCATCGTGTGATACCGGAAGTAGGCCGGCAGGATGAGGATCGGGAACAGCGGCCCGGTGATGAGCAGGCCGAGGAAGTAATACGTCATCAACTGCCGGCACGGCCGCTCGATGGCGTAGATGATCTCGTCAGGGACTTGCGTCTTCATGCGGTTTCAGTGGCGTTCGTCGGACCGTTCCTGACAGGTGGGTGGGTTGAGTTTCATGGTCCAAGCATGTTCTGCACTTAACCGGTTGCTGCGTCAACGGCATTCACCACCTCGGGCGGCGGAAGGTTCGAGCCGGCCGGGTCGCCGCCCATTCCCGCTCACTTCAAAGTTCCCAGGAAGGCGGCGAGCCTGGGCCAGTGCCGGCCGCGCGGGACATTTCCAATTCGCCCACACACGACTACGTCACGGCATTGACGCTGCGAAACGAGGCGACTAGCTTCGCGCCGTGCCAGCCGATGCCCAGTTCATTTACCGGATCAAAGTCGTTCACGCCGGCAAGGAACAGCTTCGTGAGTTCAACAAGAACGAGGTGGTCGTCGGCCGTCCCAAGGACGGACAGTCGCCCGACCTTGACCTGTATCCCGACCTGAACGTCTCGAGGCGGCACTGCAAGTTCACTTTCGACGGCTCCGCTTATTGGGTTGAGGACATCGGAAGCTCGGGCGGCACGCGGCTGAACGATGCGGAGATCAAAGGCCACGGCCGCCAGCAAGTTCCCCAAAACTCCACCGTCGAACTCGGTGACACCACGCTCATTCTTGAACTCGGAGTCGATGTGGACGGCTCATCACCGGCCGCCGCGCCTGCAGCGAAGCCCGCGGCCAAGTCCGTCTTTCGCGGGCCCGTCGCCGCGCCCGCGCCCGCGCCGGGCGGCGGAATGCTCCGCGCGCCCCCGCCTTCGTCGGGTGGATTCACGCCAGCCGGGTCCGGCGCACTTGCGGCCCCGGCGCCCTCGAAGCCCTCGCCACTGTCGCAGGTTCCCGCAGGCGTCGGACCCTCTTCGCTCGCGCCGGTCGCACCGCAATTCACGTCCCTGGAACAGGGCGCATCCGCCGCCCCGCGCCCCGGCATGCCGCCGGCCATGAAACTGCCCGTCGCGGCGGCGTCCGAGCCGCCGGCCGACGACGTGGACATGGAAATCGCCGTCGCGATGGACGTCGGCAGCTCGGTCTTCACCGTCAACGACCAGAGCAACGCCGAGATGGTGAAGCGGCTCGCGCCGATCATGGAGATGCAGAACGAGTTCGACGCCGAGGCGCGACTCGACGCCATTCATCATCGCATCATCGAGCACGCGCTCACGGCCATCTCCTCGGCCAGGCGCGGCGCGTTCCTCACGCGCAACAAGGACACGCAGGAGCTCCTGCTTTCGGCCTACATCGCCGACGGCGAACCCGCCGTGAGCGAGACGCTCGCCAAGCGCGCGATGACGGAGAAGAAGGGGTTCATCTGGACGCGCGGCGGCTTCTCGGGTGACGTGATGGCCAGCATCGCCAACCTCTCGATCCAGTCCGGCATGTATGTGCCCGTGATGTGGCAGGCCCGGCCGCTGGGCGTCATCTGCGTGGACAATCCGTCAAGTGACAACGCGTTCACCGCGGATGACCTGCGCATGCTCGTCGCGATCTCGAACTACGCGGCGATGGTCACCGCGAACCGGCAGTTGCAGGAGGAAATGCGGTTCAACGCCAAGCTCCTCGACCGCCTGCTGATGAACTTCTCCCCGCGCATCCGCGCCAAGCTCATCGAGAAGGCCCACGCCGGAAAGCTCCGGCCCGGCGGCGAGAAATCCGAGGTCACCGTGCTCTTCTCCGACATGCGCGGCTTCACCGCCATGAGCGCGAACATGGACGCAGGCGACGTCGTGGACCTCGTCAACGACTACCTGCCCGTGCTCTCCGCGCCCATCTTCAAGAACGACGGCACCATCGACAAGTTCCTCGGCGACGCCATCCTCGCGATTTTCGGCAGCCCCGACCCGGACCCGAACCAGTTCGAGAAGGCCGTGAAGGCCGGGATCGAGATGCAGAAAGCCGTGTGCGAGCTCAACCTCAAGCGCAAGGCGCGCGGCGATGTCACGGTCGAGGTCGGCATCGGCGTCCACTGCGGCTCCGTGCTCCACGGCTTCATCGGCGCGCAGGAACGTCTCGAATTCACCGTCATCGGCGACGCCGTGAACCGCTGCAACCGCTTCTGCAACGGCGCGCGCGGGGGCGAGGTGCTCATCAGCGCAGAGGTTTATCAGCGTGTCTTCCGGGTCGTGCAGGCTGAAAAAACCGTCATCAGCACCAAGCACGAGGGCGACCTGCCCGCGTATCGAATCAAGGGGATGAAGGGCTGAGGGAGTTCCGGGTTTCAGGTCGCAAGGTCCGAGTTCCCACGGGCGCGGGTTCCTGCGTCTCCCGACTTGGAACCCGGGACTGAGTCAGCCGGCCCGTTGCGTTTCCACCCAGCGCACCGCGTGGCGCACGAGTTCGGGCGCGCTCCGGACGCCGAGCTTCTTCTTGATGTTCGCCCGGTGAACCTCGACGGTCTTCACGCTCAGGTGCAATTGCCCCGCCACGTCACGGGTGGATTTGCCTGCGCCGATCAGTTGGTAGACTTCAAATTCGCGGTCGGTCAACTTTGCGAGCGGCGAGCGTTCCGACTCGGCAGGCTGGCCGGAAAACAGCTCGAGAATCCGCGCGGACATTCTGGCGCTCACATACACCTGCCCGCCGAGCACGTGGCGGATGGCTTCCATCAGTTTCCTGCCGCCCTCCTGCTTCATGATGTAGCCGCGCCCGCCCGCGCGGAGCACGCGCTCGGCGTAAAGCGACTCGTCATGCATCGAGAGCACGAGCACCGCGAGGCCGGGTCGCAACGCTTGCAGGTCCTTGATCAGTTCCACACCGCTCTTGCCCGGCAGCGTGATGTCCGCGAGCACGAGGTCGGGCCTCAACTTCTCGACGGCGGACACGGCCTGCTCCGAAGACTCGGCCTCGCCGCACACCGACAGGTCGGGCTCGTGGTTGATGAGTTGCGCCAGGCCCTCGCGCATGATGGGATGGTCGTCCACCACGAGGATGCGCTTGCGCGCCGTGACTGCGGTCGTTGAGCGGCGCGGTTTCATTCGGTCTTGGCCGGGGATGCGAGTGGACTGTGGACGGTGCAGACGACCGCAGTGCCGCCGCCGGCCTCGCGTTGGACCGCGAGCGTGCCGCCAATGAGCCCCGCGCGATGGCGCATGATGCGCAGGCCAAGCCCGGTGCGCGGCTTCGCCCGCGCGGGCATCCCGGCGCCGTCGTCCCTCACCGCAAGGAGCAGCCGTCCGGGCAGCGACCCGAGCGAAATCACGATGGACTTTGCGCTGGCGTGCTTGAGCGCGTTGGACACGGCCTCCTGCGCGATGCGGAACAGATGCGTCGCGGTGTTCGGATCGGAGACGGGCACGGGACGGTCGCACACAAACCTGCAGCGAACCTTGGTGACCTCGTTGGTGGAAGCCGCCAGCTCCCGAAGCGCGGCCATCAGTCCGTCCGACTCGTGCATGACCGGCGAGAGGCCGCGCGCGAGGTCGCGTGTGTGGCCGATGGCCTGCCGCACGAGGCGGGCGATCTCTCCGGCCCGGGCCGAGGCGGGCTTGGATTCCGCGGCGAGTTGTTGCTGGAGCACCTGCGCCATCAGCTCGATGCCCGCGAGTTGCTGGCCGAGCCCGTCGTGCAAGTCCTGCCCGATGCGTGTCTGCTCGCGCTCGCTCACTTCGAGGATTTCCTGCTCGAGCCGCTTGCGTTCCGTGATGTCGGTGCGGATGGCGACGTGCTGCTTGGGCCGGCCGTGGGCGTCGAGAAACGGAAAGATCGTCGTGTCCACCCAGTAGTAGGTGCCGTCCTTGGCGCGGTTGCGGATTTCAGCGCGCCAGACGCGCCCGCGCCCGATGGTGGCCCACAATTCCTTAAAGAAGCACTTGGGATGAAACCCGGAGTTGATGATCCGATGGTCCCGCCCGATCAGTTCGCCGCGGCTGTATTTGGAAATCTCGCAGAACTTGTCGTTCACATACGTGATGCGCCCGCGCGGGTCGGTGATCGCGACGATCGAGTGCGCGTCGAGCGCGGCCTTCACGTCGCGCAGCTCCTGCCTCGAGGCGTCGTCCCGCAGGCGCGCCAGCAGCTCGGACTTCTTCATCCGTGACAGGCCGGTCATCGGCGCCAGTCTAGCGGCGCCGGCGCCGTTGGCCAATTTCCAATCGTCCGCGCCGCGTCAGACCGCGGGCAGCTTCGCGCGATACTGCGTGGGCGACTGCCCGACGATGCGCTTGAAGACGCGGTTGAAGTGCGTGAGCGACTGGAAGCCCACGTCGTAGGCGATCTCGCTCACGCGCAGGTTCGGGTTGAGCAGGAGCTGGCGTGCCTTCTCGATGCGCACGCGCGAGAGGTAGTCGGTGAAGTTGATGCCGGTGGACTTTTTGAACAGCTTGCAGAAGTAAAACGTGCTCGTGTGGACGGCCTTGGACACCTGCCCGAGCGAAAGGTCCTCGTGCTGGTGCTCGTGGATGAACTGCCGCGCGCGCGTGATCACCGGCGGCTCGGCGTTGGCCTGCCGCACGAGAATCTGGTTGCTCACCATCGCGAGGTGTTGCGCGAAGATCTGCAGGAGCTTGACGGTGGACTCGTGCTCGCGCGTGTTGAGCACTCGGCTGCCCATCCACGCCTTTTTCATCGAGCCTCGGTCCGCCTCGACGCCCCATTCGGCGGCTTGTTTTTCGACCCGGCTGAATTGCGCCTCGGTCGGCTTCTTGCGGAAGACCTGACCGGTCTGCAGGAAGCCCACGAGCTTGTCGCCTGTGCGCACGGGCACCGCGGTGTCGCAGAGGCCGAAGTGGCAGGTGATGGTGCAAGGTTCCTCCGTGGCGCGCTCCGCGAGCTGCTGCTGGATTTGCAGGCACGCCGCGCACGCCTTGCTCCGCCCGGCCATCATCGCGCAGAAGGGATTCTCCTTCCGCTGACGGTGATGGGGAAGCTGCCACGACTCGACGGGTCGCAGCGCGACGGGCATCCCGGTCGCCTCGCTGAACGCGCGCTCGTAGTCGCGGAACAGCGGCGCCTGGGCGAGCGCCTCGACGAGTTGGTGGTTGCCGTTGTGCGCGGCGTGGGCGCCCGGCGCGCCGGCCTGGGCGAGCGCGGGGTCCGATTGCGCCGGGATGGTCAGGGCGGCGGCTTGCAGGGCGTGGGTGGCGGGCGTCGTGTCGACTGTCGTAATCGTGTTCGCAAGAGTTGTTTGCATGGCCACAATTTACGGTCGGCAAGGCTCCGCCAACAATGGGTGAGCCGCCTGAACGAGATCGATGGGAACTTCGTAGCGTGGCTAAGTGAAACCCCTAGTGCGGAGTCGCATCCGTGCCGCGGGACTCATGAGCCGCACGGTCGCGCGGGTTACTGCTTGCCGGATGCGTCGAGCATCTTGCGCGCGTTCTCGGCTTTCTTCTCCAGCGTCGCGCGCAGGGGCGGGAACAGCTCCAGCAGCCTCTGATAAAGCCTGAGCGCCTCGGCCCATGACTGCGTCTCCTCGAGCAACCGCGCCGCCTCGAAGCCTGCCGTCTTCATCGCGCCGGGGTCGGGTTGCTCGCCGTCGCGGAGGTTCTTCCCGTAAACGACGTTGAGCAGGTGGTTCACGGCGTCCGCGGTGCGCTTGAGTTTGTCCAGCGCGCGCGCGAGCCCGATCTCCGCGTTGCTGCGCGCGATGAGGTCCGCGCCCGGCCACGTCATGGCCTTCAGATAGGCGTTGGTCGCGTTCTGGTAATGCGCCGCGCCATCCAGGGCGGTCCCGGCGCGGACGTAGTGCATGTCGCCGATGCGGGCGGCGGCGAGCGGCGCGATGGCGTTGGTGGGGAAATTGTTCGTGATGGCGGTGAACGCGTTGATCGCGTCGCCGATGGGGTCGCTCTCCTTGAACCGCGCCTCGAAGTAAGTGTCCCCGAGCGCGAAGTAGGCGCGCGGCTTGAACTCCACGGGGCACGCGCCGTCGTTGACCATGTTGATGATCGCGAGGAAGTAGTTGGTCGCCTGCTTGAACTCGCCCCGGAAGTAGGCGCAGCGCCCGGCGGCGAACCGCGCCTCGAACGGCAGCAGCCCCTGCTGCCAGTTCGTGTTCTGGAAGACACGCTGGTAGTTCGCCTCGGCCGCCGCGAACTCGCCCTCGTTGTAATGATGCGTCGCCACCCAGAACTGCGCGCTCGGCGCGTTGGAGTGCGCGGGGAACCGGGCGACGAAGTTCGTGAACAGGCGAAATGCGTTCGTCGTGGCAAGCGACCGGTCCAGCAGCACCGCGCGCTCGTATTCCACGTCCGGCAGCGCCGCGTTGGAAGGAAACCTCGCGACCCACCGGTTGAGTTCGGCGGCGGCGGCGGACCAGTTCCCCTCCTGCTGGAACGTCCGCGCGACGGCCCGGTGCACGTCGGCCGCGAGCGGGCTTTGCGGGAAGTGGGCGAGCAGGTTGGTGAACACCGCGCGCGCATCCTCGGGCCGGCCCTGAAGATTCATCGCCTGCCCGAGCAGCAACTGGCTGCGGTCGCTGAAGTAACTCTCCGGATACCACAGCAGGATCTTGCGCGTCGCCTCCGTGGCCGCGCGCAGGTCGCCGACGGCAATGGCTGCGCGCAGCATCTTGTAGAGCGCCTGGTCAAAGAGCGTGCTCTGAACCCGCGGCAGGTCGGCGAACTGGTCGATGACCCGCCCGAAGTTCGTGATCGCGTTGGTGAAGTCGCGCAGGAGCATCTGTGCCTCGCCGAGCTTGTAGCGCGCGATGGCCTGCTCCTCGGACTTCGGCAGCCGCTCCGCCGCGTGGCGGAAATCCGCGAGGCTCGACGCCGGGTCGCCGAGGTTCCACAGCGCCCAGCCGCGCGTGTAGTGCGCGCGCCCGAGCAACGGGCTGTTGGTGAAGCCCGTGATCACCCGTGCCGAGTTGGTCAGCGCCAGGTGCAGCAGGCTCGTCGCGGCGGGCGGCGGCGCGTTCGTGGACGCGTCGAGATGCGTGAAATAGTCTTTGAGCCGCAACTCGCCGAGCGTCACCTGCGCGACATCGAGCGCGGGGTCGTTCGGTTGCTGCGCGGAAAACTCCTCGAGCATGCGGATGGTGTCGGCGACCTTGTTCTGCGCGAACGTGAGCTCGATGTTCGTGAGCAGCGCCTGCCGGCGGAACTCCGGCGGCGCGTTCGTCGTCAGGTTCACCGAGTAGACCGCGATCGCCTCATCGTAGCGCTTGAGCTTGGCCAGCAGGCTGCCGCGCAAGGCGACGGACTCCGCGCTGTAGCGCGGGTTCTTTGCCGCGCTCGCCAGCGAGAGCAGCGCGGTGGTGTTGCCGAGCGCGAGCTCGTCGCGGTGGTCGGCGGACTGCAACCGGCACACGAGATACTGCCGCCGCCACGCGAGATCGGGCGTGAGCTTGAGGGACTCGGGAAAGTTCAGCGCCGCCTCGCCCGCTTTCGGATCCTTCAAGTCCAGCAACGTCGAGGCGAGCAACAGGCCGCCGCGCGCAACCCACTCGTCGCGCGGCCGCGCCTTCGCGGCGCGCTGGAACGCGCTTGCCGCCGGCTGGAGCAGGTCGACGACCCTGCGCAATTCGCCGAGCTTCGAGCGGCACAGCGCCTCGTTGTAGCTCGCGGCGAGGAGATTCGTGGACGACGGGAAGGTGGCGACGAGCTTCGCGTAGGCTTCAGCCGCGGGCGCGAACTTGCCGCCGAGGAACAGCGCCTCGCCGAGCCAGAACTGGTATTCGTCCGCGAACTTCCCCGCCTCCGCGAGATTGGCCGTGAGCAACTCGGCCGCGCCCGCCGCGTTCGTCATGTGGTAGCGGGACTGCGCCTGCCGCAGGACCGCCTCGCTGTGGCGGTGGGACGCGGGAAAACTCTTCACGAAGTCGCCGAACTCGCGCTCCGCCCGCGCGTAGCCGAGCACGCCGTCCTGAAACGCCTTGAGCGCAACGTCGAACGCGCGCCGCTCCTCGGGAGTCGCATCCGCCGCGAAGTGGGGTTGCGCGGCCAATCCCGCCGCCGCGCAAAGCAGCAACGCCGCCAGCCGCCGGGCGGATTGCCTTGGATTGGGGCTCACGAGGTTCACGGGTCACTTCTTATCCGACAGGCCGGTCGAGGATTCGACTCAAAAATCTCCCCGTGTGACTCTCGGTCACGCGCGCCACGGCCTCGGGCGGGCCTTCGGCCACGATGCGCCCGCCGCCTTCGCCGCCCTCGGGGCCGAGGTCAATCAGCCAGTCGGCGCACTTGATCACGTCGAGGTTGTGCTCGATGACGAGCAACGTGTTGCCCGGGGCGCGCAGCTTGAAGAGCACTTCAAGCAGCTTGCTCACATCGTGGAAATGCAGGCCCGTGGTCGGCTCGTCGAGGATGTAGAGCGTGCGGCCCGTCTGCTTGCGAGCGAGTTCGGCGGCGAGCTTCACCCGCTGCGCCTCGCCGCCCGAGAGGGTTGTGGCCTGCTGGCCGAGGCGCACGTAGCCGAGCCCGACCTCGGCGAGCGTGAGGCACGGCTCATAGACTTGCGGCACCGCGCGGAAAAACGTCACCGCCTCGTCCACCGTCATGTCGAGCACGTCGGCGATGTTCATGCCCTTGTAGGCGATCTCGAGCGTCTCGCGGTTGTAGCGCCGGCCCGCGCACGCCTCGCACGTGACATACACCGGCGGCAGGAAATGCATCTCGATCTTGATGAGCCCGTCGCCCTCGCACTTTTCGCAGCGGCCGCCCTTCACGTTGAAGCTGAACCGCCCCGCGTCGTAGCCGCGCACCTTGGCGGCCGGCATCTTCGAGAAGAGGTCGCGGATGGTGTTGAACATGCCGGTGTAGGTCGCCGGGTTGCTGCGCGGCGTGCGGCCGATGGGCGACTGGTCAATGACGATGACCTTGTCGAGCTGACCGGCGCCGCGCAGTTCGCGGTGCGCGCCGGGGCGTTCCTTCGAGCCGAACCACTGCCGGAACAGCGCGCGTTGCAGGATGTCCACCACGAGCGTGCTCTTGCCGCTGCCGCTCACACCGGTCACGCATGTGAGCATGCCGAGCGGAATGCGCGCGTCCACGTTCTTCAGGTTGTTCTCCGTCGCGCCGAGGACTTCGAGCCAGCCGCGCTCGCGCGCCGGGGCGACGCGTTTGCGCGGGACGGCGATGCTGAGTTCGCCCTTGAGATAACGGCCCGTGAACGAGCGCGGGGACGAGAGGATGTCATCGAGCGCGCCCTGCGCGACGAGTTCGCCGCCGCGCACGCCGGCGCCGGGGCCGAGGTCGAGGATGTGATCCGCGCGGCGGATGGTGTCCTCGTCGTGCTCGACGACGAGCACGGTGTTGCCGAGGTTGCGAAGCCCTTCGAGCGTGGCGAGCAGGCGCTCGTTGTCGCGCTGGTGCAGGCCGATGCTCGGCTCGTCGAGGATGTAGATGACGCCGACCAACCCCGCGCCGATTTGCGTCGCCAGGCGGATGCGCTGCGCTTCGCCGCCCGACAGCGTGCCGCTCTCGCGGTCGAGCGTAAGGTAGCCGAGGCCGACGTTGCGCAGGAAACCGAGCCGGGCGCGGATTTCCCTGATGAGCTCGCCCGCGATCTTCTGCTGGAACTCCGACAACGCGAGCGAGCTGAAAAAGCTGTCCGCCGCGCCCACCGACAGCGCGCAGACGTCCATGATGGAAAGGCCGGGGATCTTCGATTTCGTGTTTGGGATTTCGGATTTCGGATTTGCCGGGCCGGCGCCGGCGCCTGAATCCGCAATGGCCAGCGTCACCGCGAGCACCTCGGGCTTGAGCCGCTTCCCGCCGCACGCGTCGCAGTGTTCAGGGGCCATGAACGCCTTCAGCCGGTTGCGCGTGAACTCGCTTTCACTCTCCGCGTAGAGCCGCTCGAGATTCGGCAGCACGCCCTCGAACGCGCGCGTGACCTTGCTCGGCTTGCCCGCGCGCATGAAGTGAAAGCTGACCTCCGTCGCGCCCGTGCCGTGCAGCAGGGCCTCGCGGAACTCCGCGGGCAGCGCCTTGAACGGCGCCTCGAGGTCCACGCCGTAGTGCGACGCGAGCCCGCGCAGCAGTGCCTTGTAGTAGACGACCATCCGCTTGCCGCCGCGCCGCCACGGAAGCACCGCGCCGGCTTCGAGCGACTTCTCCGGGTCGGGCACGACGAGGCCGGGATCGAAGACGAGCTTCTGCCCAAGCCCGTGGCAGACCGGGCACGCGCCGAAGGGCGAGTTGAAGGAGAAATGCTTCGGCGTGGGCGTGTCGTAGCTTCGGCCTGTCGCGGGCGAATGCATGCGGTTGGAGTGGAGAGTCTCTCGCCAGATTGCCGGTGGCCGGTGGCCGGTGGCCGATGGGTTGGAACCGCTCGTGCCTTCAGTTTTGAACCTTGGACTTTGAACCTTGAAGTCCTCCTCCGGAACTTGGTCCAAGACCAGCACGCGGCCCTCGCCCCATTTGAGCGCCGTTTGCGCCGAGTCAGCGAGGCGAATGCGCACTTTGTCGTCGAGCACGAGGCGGTCCACGACCACGTCAATGTCGTGCTTGGCCTTCGGGTCGAGCTTCACGCGGATGTTGGCCGCGAGCTCGACGAATTCGCCGTCCACCCGCGCGCGCACGAAGCCCTCGCGGGCGAGCCGCTCGATCACGTCGCGGAACTCGCCGCGTCCGCCGCGCACGACGGGCGCGAGCAGCATCACCTTCGCGCGCGGCGGCAGCGCGAGGATCTTGTCCACGATCTCCGTGGTGCTCTGCGCGCGGATGGGCACGCCGGTCTCGGGGCAATGCGGCTGGCCGATGTGCGCGAAGAGCAGGCGGAGGTAATCGTAAATCTCGGTGGTGGTGGCGATGGTCGATCGCGGGTTGGAGCCCGAGCTGCGCTGCTCGATGGCGATGGTCGGCGAGAGGCCCTCGATGGTGTCCACGTCGGGCTTTTCGAGCTGGTCGAGGAACTGCCGCGCGTAAGCCGAGAGCGACTCGACGTATTTGCGCTGGCCCTCGGCGTAAAGCGTGTCGAACGCGAGCGAGGACTTGCCCGAGCCCGACAAGCCGGTGATGACCACCAGCTTGTCGCGCGGGATGGCGAGCGTGAGGTCCTTGAGGTTGTGCTGCCTCGCGCCACCGACTCGGATGAAGCCCTGCGTCATGTGCGAATTTCGTGATGACGGCGAAGGGAGAGCATAGCGGCGCGGCGCGTGGATGTCCGCAAGATTCTCCCGCGATGAGCGGGAACAATCCGCTCCGCGAGCCTTTTTCCTTGCCGCTCCGGGGGCTTTCCCGAACACTCCGCGCACAACAGACCCTCACGTATGAGTGTGCGACGACTTCCTGTTTACACTCTGGCTGACTGCTCCGGTTCCATGCAGGGCAACCCCATCGAATCCGTCAAGAGCGGCATCCGCGCGCTCCGCGACGAGCTGATGGGCGATCCCAGCGCGGTCGAGTGCGCCTCCCTGTCCGTGATCACCTTCGACAGCAACGCGCAGCAGGTCGTGCCGCTGACCGAGCTCGCGCAGTTCAACCCGCCCGACATCCGCGCGGTCGGCACCACGGCGTTTGGAGCGGCGCCCAAGCTCCTGCAAGACTGCGTCGAGCGCGAGGTGCAGAAGACCACGCCCGAGAAGAAAGGCGATTGGAAGCCGCTCGTGTTCATCTTCACCGGCGGCGCGCCGACGGATCGTTGGGACACTTCCGCCGCCGACCTCAAGGCGAAGCGCCCCGGCAACATCATCGCCGTCGCCTGCGGCGACCAGGCGGACGCGGACATCCTGAAGAATGTGACCGCGCCCGTGCTCGTGATGAAGGAGATGACGCCCGACGCGTTCAGGGCGTTCTTCAAGTGGGTCAGCGCCTCGCCCGCCGCGCCCGCCGAGGGCATCGCGCCGCCGCCGCCGCAGATTGTGATTCACCCGTGAGCTCAACACCGGCGCGCCGCGTGGCTCACCGCCGGCACCAACCGCCATGCCGCTAACCCGCGAGCAAGTCCTCGAAGAACGACAGCGCCTGAAGGAACAGTATGGCGAACTTTACGACTCGGTCGCGGCGCTGCTCTTCCGGCACGACCCCGTCGGCATCCGCTCCAGGCACAACCCCGACGAGTATGAGCCGGAAGTTGGCACCATCCTGCCGCGGCTGCGCGCCTGCCGGTCCGAGGCGGACGTCTGCCGCGTCGTGCATGAGGAGTTCGTGTGCTGGTTTGACGTCGGCACCGCAGGGCCGCCCGAACGCTACGCGCCCATCGCCGACGAAATCTGGCATCTGCTGCAGCGCATCGCCGCGGCGTGAGGCTCGCGCGGTTGCCGTCGTTTGCTCCCTGATTCGGCCGGGATGAACACCGATCGTCTCACTGCCGGTTCCGCCGCCAAGCCTGCCGAAGACAAGGCGGAGAAAAAGCCCGCCGCAGCCGACCCGGGCAAGGCGTCCGATACCGCGACGCCAGCCGCGACCGCGCCCGTCGCCCTGCTTGGCCCGTGTCTCGAACCGCTCTTTCTCAAGACATTCGTCGAGGCGTTGCATGCGCCGCAGCGACGCGCGAGCGCGAGCGAGTGGGAGAAGGCGTTGAGCAAGACGTTCGACCTCATTCATCCGTCGCCGGGCGGGCACGAGTGGTTCGTGCTGGCGCCGGGGATGCCGATGAACTGCCCGTTCACGGGGTCGCGCTTGACAGCGCCGGTGCCGTTCGCTGAATTTTACCGGGAGAAGAGCCCCGGGGAACGCGCGTTCAAGGCGGAAGGCCACTCGCTGACCATCTGGCACAACATGTATATCTACAAGTGGCACCTGTTCTCGAACGTGTCGCCACTGGACGCGGACCGCACGCCCCAGGGCTACTTCAGCTTTCACCAGGGCCGGTGGTGGCTCGTGAACCAGAGCGGCCACGACATGTGCATCATTGACGGCGCCTACGTGCGCCACGGCGAGCACGTCGAGATCGTGCCGGGTCTGCGCCTGCTGCTCTCGGAGGAACCCGGCGGACGCCTCGCCGCGTTCGACTTCATGCGGTCGTGAGCATGAAGAAGTGGTTTTACTTCCACGACGGCGCCGAGCACGGCCCGTGCACGGATCGCGAGATCATCCTAAAGATCAAGGCCGAGGAACTTTCCGCCAACGTGTTGATCCGGCGCGAGGACAGCGACGATTTCCTCCCCGCGTCGATGGTCATGCGCAAGGGGAAGTCGGGCGCAGCCGCAACGGGCCCGATCAGCTCCGGTCCGATCGATCCGCCGAAGGGCCCGGGCCCCATCAAGGTGACTCCCAAGTCGCCGTCGAAGCCCGCGGCGGCAAGCGCGCCGGTCCCGTCGGGGCAGCCCGCGCCGAAGGCTTACTCCAAACCCACCGCGCCCATCGACATCGAGTTCCACCCGCCCGCGAACAAGACGGGGCCCATCCGCGGCGCGGACTCGGGCGCTGCGGGCTTGCCGACGGGATTCCGCCCGCGCGCGGGCAAGCCGGACGCGTCGCCGGACACGCCCACCGGCGCGGGCAACGGTCGCAGCCGCGCGCGCTTCAACAGGCGGACGTTGATTGCGGGTTGCCTGCTCGTCGTTTGCGCGGTCGCGGCGGGAATTCTGTGGGGCGTGGTCTTGCCGAACCGCCGCATGGCCGAATCGGCCGCGGCAAAGGAAAAGGAAGAGGCCGAGGCACGCCGGCTCGCGGACGAGGCCCGGGCGCGCGAACGCGCCGACCAGCTCGCCAAGAAAGAGGCCGAGCAAAAGGCCGCGGCCGCGGCAAAGCCGAGGCGCGTGGAGCAGCTCTCCGAACTCGGCACCAGCTGGACGAACACGCTCGGGATGAAGTTCGTCCCCATCGTCGGCACCAAAGTCCTCTTTTGCGCGCACGAGACGCGCGTGATGGATTTCGCGAAGTTTATCGAGTCCACGCGGCGCGACTGGATACGGCCGCAGTTCGATCAGGGGCCGACGCATCCCGTGGTAAACGTGATGTGGGACGAGGCGATGGCCTTTGCGCGCTGGCTCACGGCGCGCGAACGCGTCTCCGGCCAGCTCGGCCCGCACGACGAATACCGGCTCCCCTCAGACCTCGGCTGGAGCGCGGCGGCCGGCATTCTGAAAGAGCCGGGCAGCACGCCCTCCGAGCGCAACAAGCGCACGCGCCGGTTGTATCCGTGGGGCACCAACTGGCCGCCCGCAGAGGCTTCGGGCAATTTCGCGCAGGGGTTGGGCCTGGACGGATTCGAGTTCACGGCGCCGGTGATGAGTTTTCCGCCGAATGAATTTGGCATTCACGACCTCGCCGGGAACGCAGCCGAATGGTGCCTCGACTGGATGGACAACTACCAGACCGCCCGCGCCGTGCGGGGCGGCTCGTATGCGGATGTTGCGTCGGACAACCTTCTCTCCTCGTTCCGCGGGAACAAGATCCCCGTGCGGCGCACTCCGGAGATCGGATTTCGCCTCGTCATTTACGTCGCCGAGGAGCAACCTGCGCCATCGCCTTGAAACGCCAGTGCCGTAACGAATCCGATCAACCTCCGTCTGACCACCCATGAAACGACTCGTGTTCCTCGCCGTCGCCATCCTCGCCCCCGCGACCACGCTCGCGCAACCGCGCGACAACCTCCTCACCGCCGACCGCGCCGAGGCCGTCGCGGCGGGGAGCTGGATCTACAACGACCTGCCGCGCGGATTCGCCGAGGCCGCGCGCACCGGCAAGCCCATGCTCGTGGTGTTCAGGTGAGTGCCCTGAGTGGACTGCCAGTCCTTTGACGAGCAGGTTGTTCGTCGCGATCCGAAAGTTCAGAAGCTCCTCGACCAGTTCGTGTGCGTGCGCATCGTGCAGGCAAACGGAATGGACCTCACCCTCTTCCAGTTCGACTACGACCTCACCTTTGCCGCGTTCATGCTGAACGCCGACCGCACCATCTACGGCCGATACGCCTCGCGCACGGGCCGCCGGCAGGCCTCGCAGGCGACGGGCATCGAGAGCTTCGGCAAGGCGCTCGAGGCCGCGCTGGAAATCCACAAGGGCTACCCGGCCAACAAACCCTCGCTCCTTGGCAAGCAGCCCCTGCCCGTCAGCCGCAAGGTGCCGGAGGATTATCCGTCGCTCGCCGCGAAATTTGGGCGCCCGGGCGAACGCCCGGTTGTCGGCGACCGCAACTGCATCCACTGCCATCAGATTTCGCAGGCGCAGAAGCGCGAGCACGAGGGTGCCAAGCGCGACATGCCGCTGGCGCTCAAGCTGCCGTATCCCATGCCCGAGGTGTTCGGACTCGGCCTGGATCCCAAGCAGAAGGCACGAGTCTCCCGCGTCCGGGACGACACGACCGCCGCGCGCGACGGCTTCAAGGTCGGCGATGACATCCTCACCCTCGAAGGACAGCCCATCCTGAGCATCGCGGACATCCAATGGGTCACGCACAACGCAATCGCCCCGACGAAGTTGAAGGCCGACGTGCTGCGCGCAGGCAAACGCATCACCCTTCCGCTGACCCTCGCGGCCGATTGGCGCAAGCCGCCGAAATGATGGGGAGCGTTTTCGGTTTTCAACGGTGAGGGTTCGGTTCAGACAACTTGAGCGACGACGATGGCGTGCCCGACTGAACTCTGAATACTCCCCCCACTCAAATGCCTTGCCAGGAAACCGCCCGCAACACGTAATCCCGCCATGCTCCAACGCACCATCCTCCTCACGGGCCTGCTGCTCGCCGGCACGGGCGCACTCGACGCCGCCGAGAACCGCCTCGAACGCGTCCAAAAAGACCGCGCCGACGTGACCGCCGGCGGCCTCTGGGTTTACAACGACCTCAACCAGGGCTTCGCCGAGGCGCGCCGCACGGGCAAGCCGCTCGCCATCGTCTTCCGGTGAGTGCCCTGAGTGGAGTGCCGCGGCATTGACGACCAGTTGGTCCGTCACGACCCGAAAATCCAGTCACTGATGAAGGAGTTCGTCGGCGTGCGCGTGGTGCAATTCAACGGCACCGACCTGGCGCGGTTCCAGTTCGACTACGACCAGACGTTCGCGATGTTCTTCATGAACGCCGACGGCACCATCTACGGCCGCTTCGGCACGCGCTCGGACATGAAGAAAGCCGACCGGGAGATC
Source organism: Verrucomicrobiota bacterium (assembly GCA_016871675.1). NCBI lineage: Bacteria > Pseudomonadati > Verrucomicrobiota > Verrucomicrobiota bacterium. Next base: position 27,220 of record VHCN01000008.1, on the reverse strand, counting down.
TCGATCGACGGACTCGGCAAAACGCTCGCGGCCGCGCTCGAATTGCACAAGGGCTACCCGGCGAACCAGTCGGCGTTCGTTGCGAAGACCGGTCCCGCGCCGCGCTTCAGCCGGCCCGAGCAATACCCGTCGCTCAAAGGCCGCTACCAGGCCACGCTCGACGCCGCCAAGCCCGTGCAAAGCTGCATGCACTGCCACCAGCCGCTCGAGGCCGAACGCAAGATGTTCCGCGCCGCGGGCCAGCCGATTCCCGAGGAGATTCTTCACACGTGGCCGATGCCGGATGTCGTCGGCTTGAGCCTCGATCCAAAGGAGAAGGCAAAAGTGCGCCGCGTCATCCCCGGCTCCACCGCGGAGAAGGACGGCTTCAAGGCGGGCGACGAAATCACCTCGCTCGGCGGCCAACCCATCATCTCGATCGCCGACGTGCAGTTCGTGATGCAGTTCGCGAAGACGCCCGCACGGTTGAACGCCGAGGTTCTTCGCGGCGGCAAGAAGACCCCGCTCATGCTCACGCTTGATGCGGGCTGGCGGCGGGTTAGTGATTTTGGATGGCGCGTCAGCTCGTGGGACCTGCGCCGGATGGCGACGGGCGGCTTGAAGGTGGACGCGCTCGCCGGCGAAGCGCTCGCGAAGGCCGGCCTTGGCGCCGACAAGCTCGCGCTCGAGATCAAACACGCCGGCGAATACGGCGAGCACGCCGCCGCGAAGAACGCCGGCTTCCGCAAGGGAGACATCATCGTGGCCATCGACGGCCGGACGCGCCGCATGACGGAGGCCGAGTGGCTGGCCTACCTGCTCACCAAGCCCGCGGGCTCGAAGATTCCCGCGACGGTCCTGCGCGGCGGCCAGCGCGTCGAGCTTCAGTTGCCCACGCAACAGTGACCGCGCCCGTTACTCCCTGATCACGCCCTTGTTGAGCAGCTTGTTGAGCTTTGGCGTGATCACGACGGCGCAATAAGAATTCCGGTTCTTGTTCAGGTTGTAGTAATTCTGGTGGTAGCCCTCCGCGACGTAGAAGTTCTTCAACGGCGCGATCTCCGTCACGATGGGAACGCGCCAGTCGGGTTGGGCCCGCTTCGTCGCGGCCTCGGCGGCGGCCTTCTGCGCGTCGTCGGCGTAGAAAATGCACGAGCGATACTGCGGTCCCGAGTCCGCCCCCTGCCGGTTCAACGTGGTCGGATCGTGTGAAAGGAAGAACACGTCGAGCACGGTTCCGAGGGGCACGACGGCCGGATCAAACTCCACCTGCACGACTTCCGCGTGGCCGGTGTTCTTCTCGGAAATCTGCTCGTAGGTCGGGTTCGGCACGTGGCCACCGGAATAACCGGACACGACTTTCGTCACGCCCGGGAGTCGCTGCAACACCGCCTCGACGCACCAGAAACACCCGCCGCCCACGACTATTTTCTGCGTCGGCCCGGCGGCAACGGGTGCGGCCACCGCGTCTGCGTTCGTTGCGGCAGGCGCGGCGGTGGCCGGTGCGGAAGGCTTGGAGGATGTGGTGGATGTTGGTTCGGTATTCACAGGTGCGGTGGTGGGCGCGCAACCCGCGAGCACCGGACCGAGGACGGCGAGCGCGAGGAGCCACGGGCGTTTCATGCGCTGAGTAAACACCAGCCCGCCCGCATGCGGATAGCCCAAACTGGCCTCGCGGCCAGCAGGATTTGAGATGCGCACCGTGCCGGTGACGCTGCACCTCACCTCACGATTCTATGGAGAAAACCCGATGGAACCGGTCGCTCGACGCGGCAGCTCGCTGTCGCTGACGGCGCTCAATGCCGGCGGGCACCGCCCACGCGCGCGGGGGAAATGTGCGCGCGGCCGTTCAAGGGCTGGCCCGTGCGCGCCCGGCCCGGCGGGACTCCTCGCGCACGATGTGTCCCTCGAACACGCCATCCGTCTGTGTCGTCCAGAATCCATGCAAATACCCGGCCGTGCCGCGCTCCTCGTCGCGTTCATCCTTGTGAGCCCATCCGGCGTATTCGCCGAGGACTGGCCCGGCTGGCGCGGTCCGCGGGGCGACGGTTCGAGTTCCGAGAAGACCGTGCCGGTGAAGTGGAGCGCCACCGAGAACATCGCCTGGAAAACCCCGATCACCGGCGGCGGCCACGCCTCGCCCATCGTGTGGGGCGACCGCGTATTCACCGTCACGGCCGTGGCGGAGACGGAAGGCCGCGACCTCGTCTGCCTGGATCGCAAGTCAGGCCGCGTGATTTGGCAGAAGACCGTCATCACCTCGCCCTTCGAGCGGAAGCACAAACTCAACAGCCACGCGTCGAGCACGCCCGCAACCGACGGCAAGCTGGTCTATGTCGCGTTCCTCGACGTGCGTGACATGGTCGTGGCGGCCTACGATTTCGAGGGCAACCCGAAGTGGCTTGTGCGGCCGGGCGCGTTCAGCAGCGTGCATGGCTTCTGCAGTTCACCGGTCATCTACAAGGACAAGCTCATTGTGAACGGCGACCACGACGGCGCTTCCTACATCGTCGCCCTCGACCGCGCGACGGGCGCGACGGCCTGGAAAACGCCGCGCGCCAACAAGACCCGCAGTTATTGCGTGCCGATCATCCGCGAGTTGAGCGGCCGCACGCAGATGATCCTGTCCGGGGACAAGTCCGTCGCCAGCTACAACCCCGACACGGGGAAGCTGCACTGGATCCTCGACGGCCCCACCGAGCAATGGGTCGCGAGCATCGTCTACAACCCGCGCGCGGACCTGCTCTTCGTCACCGGCGGCTTTCCCGATCACCACATCTTCGGCCTGCGCCACAACGGCAGCGGGCTCATTGGCGAGAAGGAGTTCGCATGGCACCACACCCGGCCGTCGTGGGTCAGCTATGTGCCGTCGCCAATCAGCGAGGGGGATTACTTCCTGATCGTTAGCGACCAGGGCTACGCCTGCTGTTTCAACGCGAAGACCGGCGAGTTGAAGTGGGACCAGAAGCTCGGCGCGCACCACGCGTCACTCGTGTCGGCCAACGGACTCGTCTATTTCATCGCGGACAACGGCGTGACAACGGTGGTGAAACCCGGCCCCGCTTACGAAGCCGTCGCGACAAACCCGCTCGGCGCACAGGTGTTCGCGTCGCCCGCAATCAGCAATGGACAGATCTTCATCCGCGGCGACAAGCACCTGTTCGCCATCGGCAAGAAATAGTGTCGGCCTCGGTGCCGGTGCGCGCTGATTCGTGACCGCCTGCTGGATGAACTCGCGCACGGGAAGGAACTCCGGCAGCGCGGCGAGGTTCTGTTTCCGTTGTGGTCTGCTCCCGGATGACGTGGTTCAGTTATCGCGAGACGGATGCAGCAGCTTCTTCATTTGCTCCGTCGTCTTCGCGTGCTTCGGGTCTTTGGCGAGGTTGTTCCACTCGCGCGGGTCGGCGGCGTGGTCGTAAAGCTCGGCGCCTTCGCGGCCTTCATCCCACTCGGTGTAGCGCCAGCGCTCGGTGCGGACGCTCCGGCCCATGAAGGTTTTCTTCGCCGGGTCCACGGTCACGGTCAGGCTTGTCTCGGCGTTGCGCGTGACTTGCGTGAAGGCGGGCTTGTCCCACGGTGCGTTCACGTCGTAGAGCAGCGGGCGCAGGCTGCGGCCTTCGAGCTTCGCGGGCGCGGGCAGGCGGCAGAGGTCCGCGACGGTGGGATGCAGGTCCACCAACTCGACGGTGCGCCCGCACGCGCGGCCGGTGGCCTTCGCGCCGGGCGCGGCGAGGATGAGCGGCACGCGCGCGGATTCCTCGAAGAGGCTGCGCTTCTGCCACTGGCCGCCGTGCTCGCCAAGCAGCCAGCCGTGGTCGCTGTGGAAGACGACGATGGTGTGGTCGCGCAGCTTGAGGCGGTCGAGCGCCGCAAGCACGCGGCCGACCTGCGCGTCCATCAAGCTCACGCTCGCGTAGTAGGCGCGGAGGAAAACGAGAAGCTGCTCCTCGGGCACACCGTAGCTCGGCGGCTTGACCAGCAGCGCGGCGGGCGGGATGCCGGCGAGGTGGTCCTTCGGTTCCCTCGGGAGCTGCACCTTGCCGGGGGCGTGCAGCGCGAAGTAATTCGCGCTCGCAAGCACCGGCACGTGCGGGCGGAAAAACCCGCAGCCGATGAAAAACGGCTTGTCCGGTTGCGCGGCGTGTTGGTCGAGGAGCTTGATGACCTCCGTGGCGATGAGGCCGTCGGTGTGGTCCTCGCCGTTGCCCTGCGTCTCGCGCCACGCGAGCGCGGCGCCGAGCCCGATCTTGGGGGTGAAGTTGATGAGGTCGGCCTCCTCGTCCTTGTCGCGGCCCTTCGGGTTGATGGTCCGCTGCCACGACGGCGCGTCGTCGAAGCCGTCCGTGCCGATTTGCGCGGGCACGCCGTAGTGATAGAGCTTGCCGACGCGCGTCACGCGGTAGCCGGCATGCTGAAACGTCTGCCCCACGGACTGCGCGTCGGGAACGGCCTTCCGGAAGTGTGTGACGTTCTCAAGGACGCGCGTGGTGTCGGGCCGCAAGCCGGTCATGAACGACGCGCGCGACGGGTTGCACAGGGGATACTGGCAATACGCGCGGTCGAACTTCACGCCGCGCCTGGCGAGCGCGTCAATGTTCGGCGAGTGCGCGAGCGCGTCGCCGTAGCAGCCGAGCCGCGTGTTCAAGTCGTCGGCGACAATCCACAGGACGTTGGGCTTGGGCGGCGCGGCGGCGGTTCGCGGCGCGACGTGGAGCATCAACACGAGCAGCAGCACAGCTCGCCCTGCGAGCGTGGCCGGGGCGCGGAACGGATCGAGGGGATTCATCGAGCGCAGTTTCTACCGCGCACGGAACGCGATGCAACGCCAAGTTTGGGAGGCCCGGGTCGCCCGCCCCGGTAACTTCACATTGCGTGTCTCCGTCTCTCGCGGGAGACTTCTCCCGAATCATGAAACCCCGCCTCTGCATTGCCACGCTCGCCTGCGCTCTCGCGTTTCCCGCATCGGCCGCCGATTCACCCGGGCAAGGCTCCAAGCCCAACGTGCTCTTCATCGCGGTGGACGATCTCAATCATTGGGTCGGCTATCTCGGCCGCAATCCGCAGACGAAGACGCCGAACATTGACGCGCTCGCCAAACGCGGCGTGCGCTTCACGCGCAGCTACTGCGCCGCGCCGGTCTGCAATCCGTCGCGCGCCGCGTTGATGTCGGGGCTGCGGCCGTTCACCAGCGGCGTGTATGACAACGGCAACGACTGGCGCACCGTCATCACGCCGGACCTGCCGATGACGACGGCCTTCCGCAAGGCCGGCTACTTCGTCGCGGGCGCGGGGAAGATTTACCACGGCGCCTACGAGCGGTTCAGCGAGTGGGACGACTATCTCCGGAACGAGGGCGGAGGCCGCGCGGAGCCGAAGCTTTCGGCGAAGGCGAAGAACGACGGCGTCGGCGGCATCAAGTTCGCGCCTCTCGACTGCGAGGATGCTGCGCTGCCCGATTACCGGATCACCGACTACGGCATCGCGCAACTCGGCAAGAAGCACGACAAGCCGTTCTTCCTCGCCGTCGGATTGCACAAGCCGCACATGCCATGGAACGTGCCGCAGAAGTATTACGACATGTTCCCGCTCGACACGATCCAGTTGCCGCCGCACAGCGCGGGCGACCTGGCGGACGTGCCGCCCGGCGGCGTGCGCATGGCCAAGCCCGAGGGCGACCACAAGGCCATCCTCGAGTCCGGCCGCTGGAAGGAAGCCGTGCAGGGCTACCTCGCCGCGATCGCCTATTGCGACATGAACATCGGCCGGCTCATCGCCGCGCTCGACAAGTCCGCCTACAAGGACAACACGATCATCTGCTTCTGGGGCGACCACGGCTGGCACCTCGGCGAGAAGGAGCACTGGCGCAAGTTCGCGTTGTGGGAGGAGGCCACGCGCGCGCCGCTCATCTGGGTCGCGCCCGGCCTCACCAAGCGCGACAGCGTCTGCGACCGCACCGTGGATTTCATGTCCATCTACCCCACGCTCACCGACCTCTGCGGCATCCCGACCCCGAAGCACGTCGAGGGGCCGAGCCTCCGCGCGCTGCTCGCGGACCCGAAGGCCGCGTGGGACAGGCCCGGAATCACGACCTTTCGCTACATGAACCACGGCATCCGCACCGAGGGTTGGCGCTACATCCGCTACGCCGATGGCGGCGAGGAACTCTACGACGAAACGAAAGACCCGCTCGAATGGACCAATCTCGCGCAGCAGCCGGAGTTCGCCGGGAAGAAGGCCGAACTCGCGCAACACCTTCCGAAGGACAACAAGGCCGACATCGGCCCGGCCGCAGGCAAGGGTGAAGGCGAGGCGAAGAAAAAGAAGGCGAAGCAAGAATGACCAGTGACGCAATCACCAATGCCAATGAACGGCCGGATGACGACGTTGATGCCTGACTCACGGATTCGAGCGCGTTCTACGACATGGCTCCTCCGGCCATGGGTCATTGCGTCATTGGTCATTGGTCACTTCTGCGCCCAGCCGCTTCGCGCCGCGGACAAGCCGCTCAATCTCCTCTTCATCACCGCCGACGACATGAACGCCGACTCGTCCGGCTGGATGGGCTGCAAGCTCGGCACGACGCCGAACCTCGACGCCTTCGCCGCGACCGCGCACCAGTTCGTCAACAACCACGTCACCGTGCCCATCTGCCAGCCGGGGCGCTCGGCGTTCATGACCGGACGCGTGCCGCACCGCAACGGCGCGCTCGGCTTCCATCCCGTCAAGCCCGGCACGCCCACGCTCCCCAGCGTGCTCAAGGCCGCGGGCTACTTCACGGGCGTCATTGACAAGCACGCGCACATGAAGCCCGACGCGGAGTTCCCGTGGGACGTGAAGCTCGGCGGCTCGGGCAAGCATCCGGCGCTGTTCCAGGAGCACGTCGAGCAACTGCTCAAGGCCGCGGCCGAAGCGAAAAAGCCGTTCTTCCTCAACGCCAACATCACCGACCCGCACCGGCCCTTCTACGCGAGCGAGCAACTCGCCGCGCAGCAGGCGAAGATGAACAAGAAGTCCGAACTGCGCGCGGGCGAAGGCTCCACCCAGCCGTTCACGCCCGAGGAAGTCACCGTGCCGTCGTTCCTCGAGGACATCCCACAAGTGCGCCGCGAGGTCGCACAGTATTACAGCAGTGTGCGGCGATTCGACGCGAGCTTCGGCGGCGCGCTCGCCGCGCTCCGGGCCGCCGGGCGCGAGGCGGACACCCTCGTCATCTTCCTCAGCGACCACGGCATGTCGTTTCCCTTCTCGAAGGCCACGGTCTATCGCAACGGCACATGGGTGCCCGTGCTCGTGCGGTGGCCGGCGATGGGCAAGCCGCAGCGGCGCGAGGAATTCGTCAGCAGCGTGGACATCCTGCCCACGCTGCTCGACGTGCTGAAGGTCGCGCCCCCCGCGAGTCTGGACGGCCGCTCATGGCTGCCGCTGCTGCGCGGCGAGACGCAACCCGGCCGCGACTTCGTCATCACGCACGTCAACTCCGTGAGCAGCGGCAAGAGCTTCCCGCAGCGCTGCGTCCGGACAAAGGACTTCAGCTACCAGTTCCACGCGTGGCCCGACGGCACGCCGCACTTCCGCGTCGAGGCGATGAACGGGCTGACCTTCGCCGCGATGTCGAAGGCCGCCGGGAGCGACGCGCGGATCAAGTCGCGCGTGGAGCAACTGCAAGTCGGCGTGCCCGAGCAGTTCTTCGACCTCCGGACCGACCCGGACGAGCGCGTGAACCTCATCGCCGGGCGGAAGCACGAGGCCGAAATCGCGCGGCTGAAGAAGCTCCTGCTTGCGCACATGGAGAAGACCGACGACCCGCAGTTGGAGAACTTCCGCAAACTGGCGAAGTGACGGACGTTCGACGCCGGTCACGCGCGCACGTCACGGCCCGGCTCGGGTTGCACGATGCGCAGCTTCGGATGCCTTCGCCGCAACTGTCCTTCAAACCACCGCCGCGCAGGCGCGTCGCCGTGGCCGAGCAACACCGTGTGCGGCGCGACTTTGCCCACGAAGCCAAGCAGGTCCTCGCGCTGAGCGTGAGCCGTGAGATCGAAGCCGTCCATCTCGCACTCACGCGTGAGCACGCCCGTCGCGTCGCTGAACCGGAACGGCTGGCCCGGCTTGCTCGCCTTCAGGCGGCCGCCCGGCGTGTCAGGGTCCGCGTAGCCGACAAAGAAAATCCCGTGGCGTCGCGCGGGCATCATGCGCGCGGCGAGGTCGTGTGCGGCGGTGTGCTCGCTCATCATGCCGGCCGTGACGACGAAGAGCTGTCCCGGCGCGAGCCGCATCTCCGCGGCCTGCCCGCGTTCGAGCACCTGCAAGTCGAGCGCCACGTCGAGCTGCAACCCGGGGTGATGCCGGTGCGTGCGCGGCGCCTCGAGATCATAAACCTCGGTGAAGACGCGCCCGAGCCCGCCGATGAAAACCGGCTGGCGGCGCAGCCGGCCCGCGCGCATCCACAGGGCGAGTTGCGCGAGGATCTCCTGCGTGCGGCCCAGCGCAAACGCCGGGATGAGCACGCAGCCTTTGCGCGCGAACACACCCTCAATCGCGCGGCAGAGCCGCTCCACCTCGCGCTCGCGCGTGAAGCCCTTCGGCTTCGGATGGTTGCCGCGCGTGGTCTCGAGAATGAGCACCCCGGCCTTCACGCCGTCGAACCGTGCGCGGCGGAGCAGGGTCTGGTCGTGGAAACACACATCGCCCGAGTAAAAGAGCGTCTCCTTGCGCCCGCGCACCAGCACCCCGGCCGACCCGAGGGCGTGACCGGCGTCGAAAAACTCGAGCGTCGGCGACGGCGTCGGGTTGCGGCCCTTGCGCGGCGCGCCCCACTCGATTTCACGGTTGTAGCGGACGCCTTGAAACGACGGCGCGATCGCATCCACTTCGCGGTGCGAGAAGAGCGGCGGCGTCCGCCGTCCGGTTTCCTCGGCCTGGCGTTCCATGACGTTCACGGAGTTGTGCAGCACGCGTTCGGCGATGAAGTAACTCAGTCCCGTCATGAGCACGCGCGCGCGCGGATGCTCGCGCACGGCCACGGGCAGCGAGCCCACGTGGTCGTGATGGCAGTGCGAGATGACGATCGCGTCGAGGTCGGCGTCACGGATATGCCTGTAGAGCGGGAGGCTGGCGCGGCCCTCGTGTTTGGGATGGACCCCGGCGTCCAGCAGCAGCCGGTGACCGTCCATCTCCACGAACCACGCGCTCGCGCCGATGTCCGTGTCCGGGTTCAGGTTCAGGATGCGCACGGGCGGGACGCTATCCGAAGCGGACGCGTGGAGACACGGGAAACTGCGGCGGTTCGGCAGCCCGACATTCCGATGTCGGGAACGAGCATATGCGATGCGTGTCCGAGTTCGACATGGGAATGTCGGACTACGACCTCAGCGCCCGCCGCCCGCGGGCACGGAGGTTTTCACCGGCGGCTTGTGGTAATCCGGATACGGCGGGCGCTGGTGCTTCACGGGCGGGTTTTGCTTGAGCTTCTCCAGCAGCACCTCGACGGCTTTTTCGAGCTGCGGGTCTTTGCCCGCGCGCACGGCGGCGGGGTCAAACTCGACTTCAATGTCCGGCGCGACGCCGAAGTTCTCAATCTCCCACTTGCCGTCCGGGTTCCAGAACGCAAAGTGCGGCGCGGTCACGGTGCCGCCGTCCACAAGCGTCGGGTAGCCGCCGATGCCGACGAGCCCGCCCCACGTGCGCTGCCCGATGAGCGGGCCGATGCCTTGCTTGCGGAAATACCACGGCATGAGGTCGCCGCCGGAGCCGGCGTATTCGTTGACGAGCATCGCCTTGGGCCCGCGCAACGCGCCCACGGGCGTGGGCATGTCCATGCCGTCGCGCGTCGCCCAGTAGTTGAGGAGGTCCTGCTTCAAGTAATCGATGATGTAGGTCGCCGCCTGCCCGCCGCGGTTGAACCGCTCGTCAATCACCGCGCCGTCCTTGTTCACCTGCGCAAAGTAGTAGCGGTTGAAAAATGTGAAGCCGCCCGTCGCCGTGTCGGGCAGGTGAATGTAGGCGAGCCGTCCGCCGCTCATCGCGTCCACCTTGCGCCGGTTGTCCTCGACCCACGCGAGTGTGCGCAGCGATGTCTCGTCGTCCACGGGCACGACCGTCACCTCGCGCGAGCCGGCGCCGTCCGCGTTCGGGCCGACGCGCAGCAACACGCTCCGGCCGCTCGTGGCCTCGAAGAGCCGATACACGTTGTCCTGCGGCGCGGCGACATTGCGTCCGTTCACCGCGAGCAGGTATTCGCCGGCGACGACGTTCACGCCGGGCTGCGTGAGCGGCGCGCGGAGCTGCGGGTTCCAGCTCTCGCCGTTGTAAACGCGCTCGAACCGATACCGGCCGTTCTCGATCTTGAAATCCGCGCCAAGCAGTCCGCCGCGCACGCGCTTCGCGTCGGGCCGGTCGCCGCCCTGCACGTAGAGGTGGCCGACGGAAAGTTCGCCGAGCATTTCCTGAAAGAGATAGTTCAGGTCGTCGCGGCACGAGAGGCCGGCAAGCCACGGCTCGTATTGCTTCTCGGTGGCCTTGAGGTCGAGGCCGTGGTGATTCGGCGCGTAGAAGAAGTCGCGCTCGATGCGCCATACTTCGCGGAACATCTGCGTCCACTCGGCCTGCGGCTCGATGCGAAGCTCCATGTCGGCCGTCCTGAGCGTGCCCTCGTCCGTCTTCATCGGCCCCGCGCCCGCGCTCGCGATGGCCCAGCGCTCGCCGACGCGGATGAGCGCCTTCTCCAGGTTCGCCGAAAGCTCGAACGCGCCCAGTCCGGTGGCCACGGGGTCGAGCTTGCGCCGCGCAACGTCATACTTGCTCAGCGTCAGGCCCGCGGGTTCGGCAGCGGCGCCGCGTCCGCCGCCGCCGCGCTCGGGGCGCTCGAGGATGAACACCTGGTTCGTCCTGCCCGCGATGAGGTTCAGATAATTCCGCGCCGGCAACGGCAGCGCGAGGATGCGCTGGCTGATGTTGTCGAAATCAATCTTCACCTCGGCGGGAGGTCTCGGCGCGGCCTTCTTCGCGCCGTCCTTGCCGGCATCGGCGGCGGGCTCGGCGGGTTTCGCGTCCGCGGGCTTCGCGTCGTCCTTCTTCTCCTCGACCTTTTCCTCGTCGCTTTCGGGAAGGAACGGCGACGGCAGGTCCTTCCGCAGCACGGCGAGGTAGATGCTGCGCGTGGACTGCCGCGTGTAGCTGGTCATCTCGAAGCCCTGGATGCTCGGCCCGATGTCCGTGCTCGCCGTGAAGTAGAGGTATCTGCCCGTGCGATCCCACGCCGGCGTGCGCGCGTCGCTCATGCCGTCGGTGACCTGGCGGCTCGTGGCGTCGGCGAGCGAGTGCACGAAGATGGCGCGCATCATCGTCGGGAGCTGCTTGTTGTAGGCGAGCCAGCGCGAGTCGGCGGACCACACCGGGCTGAAGCCGCTGCCGCCGAAGTTGAACAGGTTTGTGTCCACCTTCTTCGCCGCGCGCGTCTCGATGTCGAGCGTCCACAAGTTCAGCCGCTTGTCGCTGAACGCGATCTTCTTCGAGTCCGGCGACCACACGGGGCTGTAGTAGAACGACGGCTCCGGCAGCGGGATCTTCCGCACCTCGCCGCGGCCGGACTGCTCGCGCAGATGCAGCGCGTATTCGCCCGACTCGTCGCTGAAGAACGCGATCCAGCGGCCGTCCGGCGACCACGCGGGGTCGCGCTCGGCGGCGCCGGGCGTCGCGGTCAGGTTGCGCACGTCGCCCTTCTCGGAGGGCACGGTGAAGATGTCGCCGCGCGCCTCGAACACTGCGCGCGCGCCTGTCGGCGAAATCGCGGAGCCGCTGATGCGCGTGCCGACCTTTTCGAACCGCGCGCGCAGCTCGGGCAAATCGCCCGCGAGCGCCACGTCGAGCCGCTTCGCCTTGGCCGACCGGAGATCGAAGAGATTCAACGCGCCGAACTGCTCGAACGCGATCGCACCCGGCCCGAGCGACGCGGACTTCACGTCGAGGCCCGCGTTCGCCATCTCCTGCTTCACCTTCTTCGTCTTCGTGTCGTAGCTGAACAACGTCACTGGGCCGCTGCGGTCCGAGAGGAAATACACCTTGTCGCCTGCCCACATCGGGTTGAAGTCATTCGAGTTGTCGCGCGGGATCTTCTCGATGCGCGAATCGGAGAGGTCCGCGAGCCAGATCTTTGTCGTGCGGCCGCCGGCGTAACGCTTCCACGATTGGAACGCCCGCGCGATGGGCAGATACGCCATGCGCCTGCCGTCGGGCGAGAAGCAGCCTTCCTCCGCCATCGCGAGCGGCAGTTCGGACGGGAACCCGCCGTCGAGCGGAAGCGTGAAGAGGCGGTTGAAGCGGTTGTAGCTCGCGCGCCCCGAGCGGAAGAGGATGGACTTCCCGTCGGGCGACCAGCCGGCGACCGTGTCCGTGCCCGGGTGCCACGTCAGCCGCTGCGGCACGCCGCCCGTTGCGGGAACGGTGTAAACATCCACGTTGCCGTCATACTCGCCGGTGAACGCGATGAGCTTGCCGTCGGGCGAAAAGAACGGGTCCGTCTCCACGCCGACCCCCGTGGTGAGCCGCCGCGCCTCGCCACCTGAGCGTGGCACGATCCACAGGTCGCGCGCATGGACGAACGCCACGTGCGACTGCGACAGCGTGGGCTTGGTAAGCAGCAGTGGTGGCGGCGGAGACTTTTGCGCCTCCTTCCTTGGATCCGCCGCGAAACTCGCGGCGGCGAAGCAGGCGACGGCGGAGAGGACGAGCGACGAGGCGAGCGGGCGAGTGGGCGGGCAAATGGACATGATGCGAGGAGGTGAAGATTTCTGAGTGCTGCCGGATGTTTCTCGGAGCCCGCGCTGCGACGCAAGCGGAAGTTTCAACCGGGCCGTGCTCCGGCCGAATCGGCACCACACGCCGTCACTCGCGGGCGAGCGCCGAAGCGATGCTGTCCGCGTCGAACACGCATCCGCCCCAGGTGCCACCGCTGGCCGCTTGCAGCGCGGCCCACAGGCGCGTGTCGTCGGGCAATTGCGGATGCGGCGCGAGGTCTTCCCGCGGCGCGCGCGCGGCAAGAATCTCCGCGCCTTCCCCGGGAGTGAATTTGCGGCCGCCTTCGCCAATGAAATCCACGGTCGCGTCGAGCTTGGTCCGGTCCACGACAATGCGCAGCACATCGCCGTCACGCAGCCTGCCGATGGGGCCGCCCGCGAGCGCCTCGGGGCCGACGTGGCCGATGCACGCGCCGGTCGAGACGCCGCTGAAGCGCGCGTCCGTCACAAGCGCGACGTGCTTGCCGAAGGGCAGGTGCTTGAGCGCACCGGTGAGTTGGTAGGTTTCCTCCATCCCCGTGCCCATCGGGCCGGCGCCCGCGAGCACAATCACGTCGCCGGCCTTGATGTCGCCGCGCTTGGTCGCACGGATGGCTTCGCGCTCGCTCGTGAACACGCGCGCCGGCCCTTCCTTGCGATACACGCCGTCGGCGTCCACGACGCTCGCGTCAATCGCCGTGGCCTTGATGACCGCGCCCTCCGGCGCGATGTTGCCGCGCGGAAACGCCACGGTGCTGGTCAGCCCTCGAGCCTTCGCCTGTTCCGGCGGCATGATGACGTCGTCGGGTTCAACGCCGTCCTGCTCGCGGAGAATCTCGCGAAACTTCGCGCGCCGTTCGGACTTCTCCCACGCATCGAGCACTGCGCCCAGCGTGGAACCGCTCGCGGACAGCACATCGAGTTCGAGCAAGCCGAGCCGGCGGAGGTGCAGCATCACTTCCGGCACGCCACCCGCGAGGAACACGCGCACGGTTGGGTGATACACCGGGCCGTTGGGCAGCACGCTCACGAGGCGCGGGACGTTGCGGTTCACTTCGATCCAATCCTCGACCGTTGGGCGGCGCAGCTTCGCGGCGTGCGCGATGGCGGGAATGTGCAGCAGCAGATTCGTCGAGCCGCCGAACGCCGCGTGGACGACCATTGCGTTGCGGATGCTGGCGTCCGTGAGCAAGTCGCGCGACTTGAGGCCGCGCTGTTCCAACGCCACGAGCGCGCGGGCCGATTGCACGGCGAGATCGGTCCACACCGGCTCGCCGGATGGCGCGAGCGCGGAATGTGGGAGCGAGAGGCCGAGCGCCTCACCGACGACTTGTGACGTCGCGGCGGTTCCCAGGAATTGACAGCCGCCGCCGGGCGAGCCGCACGCGCGGCAGCCGAGTTCCGCGGCTTGCTCGAGCGAAATCATGCCGTGCGCGAACCGCGCGCCGATGGTCTGCACGGCGCCGGCGTCCTCGCCGTCTGTCGGCGGAAGCGTGACGCCGCCGGGCACGAGCACGCATGGCAGGTCGCGCATTCCGGCGAGCGCCATCATCATCGCGGGCAGGCCCTTGTCGCACGTGGCGACGCCGAGCACGCCCGCGCGCGTGGGCAGCGAGCGGATGAGCCGTCGGAAAATCTGCGCGGCGTCGTTGCGATACGGCAGCGAGTCGAACATTCCGACCGTGCCCTGCGTCCGGCCGTCGCACGGGTCCGAGCAATACGCGGCGAAGGGAACGCCTTGCAGTCGCCGCAACTCCTCCGCTGCCGCGGCGACGAGCAAACCAATCTCCCAGTGGCCCGTGTGATAGCCGAGCGCGACGGGCCGTCCGTCCGGCGCGCGCAGTCCGCCCTGCGTGCTGATGATGAGATATTGTTTCCCGCGCAATGCGTCGGGGTTCCAGCCCATGCCGACGTTTTGCGTGAGACCGAAGAGGTCGCCGCTCGGGCGGTTGAGCAGCATGTCCGCGTCGAGCGGCAATTTGCCCGCGGGACCGGGCGCCTTCGAGCGGAGGCGGCAGATGTCCGGCGGCGCGGCGAACAGCTCGTGAAGCGTCATGCGCGGATTGAACGGCGTGCGGCGACGGTTGCCAATGGCCAAGTGCACCGCGACGCCTGCGCGGTCAGGCTCCTTGAAGTTTCGGGGGAAATTGTCTCGCCTCGACACGACAAGCCATTATCGTCGCGCCGTGATTCCCGCCGCCAGTTCCGGCGTCAGCCCAACGCGCACCCGTTATTGGGTCGTCGTTTTCGCGATCGTCCTCGCCGTCATTCAATACATCGATCGCGTGGCGATCTCGCAGTCCAAGGATGGCATCGTGCGCGACCTGCATTTTACCGACGCGCAGATGGGCGCGATCTTCGCGGCGTTCGGGCTGTCGTATGCGTTGTTCGAAATCCCGACCGGCTGGCTCGGCGACAAGCTGGGCGCGAAGAAGGTCCTCATCCGCGTGGTGCTGTGGTGGTCGTTTTTCACGGCGGTGACGGGCTGGGCGTGGAATTTCATGTCGATGTGGATCGCGCGCTTCCTGTTCGGGGCGGGTGAGGCAGGCTGCTTCCCAAACCTTACGAAGGCGTTCAGCGCGTGGCTGCCGCGCGATGAACGCACGCGCGCGCAGGCCATGATGTGGATGGGCGCGCGGTGGGGCGGGGCATTCACGCCGCTGCTCGTGGTGTGCGTGATGGCGTTCGTGACCTGGCGGACGGCGTTCCAGTTTTTCGCCCTGCTGGGCGTGGTGTGGGCGATCGTGTTTTGGCGCTGGTTTAGGGACTACCCGCGTGATCATCCCAAGGTCAATGCCGCCGAACTTGAGCTGCTCAAGGAAAACGAAGGCAACGTGTCCGGTCACGGCGATGTGCCGTGGCTCAAGCTCATCGCGCGCCCGAGCATGTGGCTGCTGTGGGGCCAGTATTTCTGCCTGAGCTACGGCTGGTATTTCTTCGTCACGTGGCTGCCCGACTACCTCAACACCAGCGGCCGGCCGATCCTTTCGAACGATTTCCTGCGGTGGCTCGCCACGCAGATGGAGGGCACGGTGCGGCCCGATCTCATCCAGCCGATCCTCAAGGCGGTGCTGGCGGGCGTGCCGCTGTTCTTCGGCGGCTTCGGCTCGCTGTTCGCGGGCCTCATCCAGAGCAGACTCATCGCGCGGGGCTTCCGCGTGGTGCCGGTGCGGCGGACCTTCGGGTTCGTCGGCTTCGCGGGCGCCTCGGCGCTGCTGATGACCTCGTTCTACATCCAGGATCCGTTGCTCGCGATGCTCGCGATGGGCATGGCGAGCTTCTGCAACGATCTGACGATGCCGGGCAGTTGGGCGTCGTGCATGGACATCGGCGGCAAATATGCCGGCACCGTCTCAGGCAGCATGAACATGATGGGCAACTTCGGCGGCATGGTCGGCCCGTGGGTCGTCGGCCTCGTGCTGGCGGCGACGACGGTGACAACCGCCGCGGGCACGATAAAGAACTGGGAACTGGTCTTCGCCATCTCGTCGGCTATCTACTTCCTCGGCGCGTTTTTCTGGCTGCTAATCGACCCGGTGACGCCGCTGGAAAAGTCTGAGCCTCCGCCGGTCGTGGCTTCCCCCTGACACCAGGCGTATCGAGATCAGTCTGCGATGAATGTCAGCCGGTTGCCGTCCGCGCTCGCTTTGATCCTCTCACCCGGCTTGAACCCGCCTTCGAGCAGTTTCATCGCAAGCGGGTCGAGCAGCCGTTCCTGGATCGCGCGTTTGAGCGGGCGCGCGCCGAACTGCGGGTCATAGCCTTCCCGCGCGAGGAACTTCCGCGCCGCCTTGTCCACGTCGAGCGTGAGGTGCTGCTGTGCGAGGCGCTCGTCGAGCCGCGCGAGCTGGATGTCCACGATGGCCGCCAGCTCGACCTCGTCGAGGCTGTGGAAGATGATCGTGTCGTCCACGCGGTTGAGAAACTCCGGACGGAAATGCCGCTTTAACTCGTCCTTCACGCGGCGCTCCATCTCGGCGCGCGCGCCGACGAGTTGCCGTTTCTCGCCGAGGCATTCCTGGATGACCGGCGAACCGATGTTGCTGGTCATGATGATGACCGTGTTCTTGAAATCCACCGTGCGGCCCTGGCCGTCCGTGAGCCGGCCGTCGTCGAGCACTTGCAGCAGCACGTTGAAGACGTCGTGGTGCGCCTTTTCGATCTCGTCGAAGAGCACGACCGAGTAGGGCCGGCGCCGCACGGCTTCGCTGAGCTGGCCGCCTTCCTCGTAGCCCACGTAGCCCGGCGGCGCGCCGATGAGCCGCGCCACGGTGTGCTTCTCCATGTATTCCGACATGTCAATCCGCACCATCGCCTGCTCGTCGTCGAAGAGGAACTCGGCGAGCGCGCGGGCGAGCTCGGTTTTGCCCACGCCGGTCGGGCCGAGGAAGATGAACGAGCCGACGGGACGATGCGGGTCTTGCAGGCCGCTGCGGGCGCGGCGGACGGCGTTGCTCACGGCCTTCACCGCCTCGCGCTGACCAACGACGCGCGCGGCGAGGCGCTCCTCCATCTTCACGAGTTTCGTCCGCTCGCCTTCGAGCATCTTGGTGACGGGGATGCCGGTCCACGCGGAGACGACTTTCGCGATGTCCTCGTCGGTGACTTCCTGCCGGAGCAGCGTGCTGCGGGCTCCGGGCTCCGATGTCTTCTTCACGATCGTCGCGAGCTTGCGCTCCAACTCCGGCAGCCTGCCGTATTGGATCTCGGCCGCCTTCTGCAAGTCGCCGCGGCGCTGCGCCTGTTCGAGCCCGGTCCTCGCCTGTTCGAGTTGCGCGCTCACAAGGCGCACGGCGTTGATCGCGGCCTTCTCGTCCTGCCATTGCGCGGTGAGCGCGGCGGATTGCACCTTCAAGTTCGCAAGCTCGGCGTCGAGTTTCATGAGCCGCGAACGGCTCGCGTCGTCCTTCTCCTTCGCGAGCGACGTGCGCTCGATTTCGAGCTGCAAGATCTGGCGGTCGAGCCGGTCGATGTCTGTGGGCTTGGAATCGAGTTCCATCTTCAGGCGCGAGGCCGATTCGTCCATCAAGTCCACCGCCTTGTCGGGCAGAAAGCGGTCGGCGATGTAGCGGTGCGAGAGGGTCGCGGCCGCGACGAGCGCGGCGTCCTGGATGCGCACGCCGTGGTGGACTTCGTAACGCTCCTTGAGGCCGCGCAGGATGCCGATGGTGTTCTCGACGCCCGGCTCGGCGACGAGCACCGGCTGGAACCGCCGCTCGAGCGCGGGATCCTTCTCGAGGTGCTTCCGATACTCGTCGAGCGTGGTCGCGCCGATGCAGCGCAGTTCGCCGCGCGCCAGCGGCGGCTTGAGCATGTTGCCCGCGTCCATCGCGCCGTCGGCCTTGCCCGCGCCGACGATCGTGTGCAGCTCGTCTATGAAGAGGATGATGCGTCCCTCGCTCGCGGTGACTTCCTTGAGGAACGCCTTGAGCCGGTCCTCGAACTCGCCGCGATACTTCGCGCCGGCGATCATCGCGCCGAGGTCCATCGCGACGAGCCGCTTGTTCTTGAGCGACTCCGGCACGTCGCCGCTCACGATGCGGCGTGCGAGGCCCTCGACGATCGCCGTCTTTCCCACGCCGGGCTCGCCGATGAGCACGGGGTTGTTCTTCGTGCGGCGCGTGAGCACCTGCATCACGCGGCGGATCTCGTCGTCGCGGCCGATGACCGGATCAATCCTGCCCGCGCGGGCGAGCGCGGTGAGGTCCTTGCCGTATTTCTCGAGCGCCTGGAACTTGTCCTCGGGGTTCGGGTCGGTGACGCGCTGGTTGCCGCGCAAGTCGGCGAGCGCCTTGAGCACGGCGTCGCGCTTGAGATTGTGCGCAGCCAACAGCGTCTTCAGCGCCGCGCCACCCTCCGAGAGCAAGCCGAGCAGCAGGTGTTCGGTGGAAACGTATTCGTCCTTCAGCCTGCCCGCCTCCGCGGTGGCGGCTTCGAGCGACTTGCCCAGTGCGCGGCCGACGAAGATGTCCGTGGGGGTTGTGCCGTGGACTTTCGGGCGCTGTGCGAGCGCGGCGTCGAGGTCGGCCTGCAATCGCGGCAGGGCGGCGCCGAGCTTCTTGAGCAGCTCGGGCACGAGGCTCTCCGGTTGCGCGAGGAGCGCGGACAAGAGGTGCTCGCCCTCGAGTTCCTGATGCGAGTGATCGCGCGCGGCGCCCTGCGCGGCTTGCAGCGCTTCCTGCGCCTTGGTGGTGAAACGGTCCAGTTGCATGGCGAATCAAGTTGCAGCCGCGATGCCAGCGGCGCGGGGCTGGAATTGGCCGGGATTGCGCGGGAATTGGCGTGGGGGAGGGAATCACCGGCTGTGACAGTGGAGTGGGAAGCGCGCAGGATTGGCACGCAGCACCACCCGGAAGGCGCGGCCAGGAGCCGACGCTCACTTCAACAAGCGCGGGGAAACGAAGCAGCCTAAAAAACCTCGGCCCACTTGGCCGGGTCCTTGAGCATGCGCTCGCGCAGAAGCCGGACCGGAGGCGCGCCGAAGCCGAGCATGGTGTCGTGAAAGCGCCGGAGCGAATACTTCGCGCCTTCCTGCGCCTGCCAGTCGGCGCGGAGTTTCAGAATCTGCAGCTTGCCGATCGTGTAGAGGCAATAGCCGGGGTCGTAGGTGCCGCGCGTGGCCTCGGATTGCGCGGGCTTCGCCTCGTAGTAGCAGTTGGCCTGGAAGAATCTCGTCGCGTCCTCGACGGACATCCCCTCGCAGTGCATTCGGATCGCGCAGACGAACCGGCACAATCGCAGCAGCGCCTCGTCGGACTGCGCGAGCCGGTACTTCGCGGCGCGAAGCGTGTCCTCGACGGTCGGCTTGGGGCCGCGCGGGGCGGGGAAGCCCTCGTCCAGCAGCATTTGCTCCGTGTAATGCGCCCACCCCTCGACGAATGCGTAGCTGGTGAACACCTTTTCCACGGCCGTGGCTTGCGAGGCGTTGAGGTGCAGGAATTGCGCGTAATGCCCGGGATACGCCTCGTGGATGCTCACCACGTCGGTGGTGTAGTAGTTGAACGCCGTGAGCCACTCCTCCTTCTGCGCCGCGGGCCAGTCCTTCTCCGTCGGCGTCACGTAATAGTAGGCTTCGGTCGCCGTCGTCTCGAACGGCCCCGGCGTGTCCATCGAGGCGAAGCTCGTCGCCCGCAGGAACGCCGGCGTCTCCTCCACGCGCGCGCGCACCGCGCTCGGGAAGGTGATCACGTCGCGATCCACGCAAAACCGCCGGATGGCCTCGAGGTTGCGGCGCGTGTCCGGGATGAGCCCCGCCTCGGTCGGGTGATCTTTCTGGATCGCCTTGAACACCTCGATCGCGGGCTTGTCCGGGGCAATGAGCTTCGCGGTCGCGGCGAACACCGCCTGCTCGCGCTGCAACTCGCGCATCGCCACGGCCAGCAGTTCGTCGGGCGCGGGCTCGATCAACTCCGACACGCGCAGCATCCGGGCGAACTTCTCCCGGCCGAGCGCGAAGCCCGCCGTGGCGCGCGGCAGCCGCTCCTTCTCGAGCCACGACGCAAAGCCGCGCAGCTCGGCGACCGCGTTCGTGTTCGCCGCGGCGAAGGCCGCCATGAGCGACTCGTCGTGAACCTCCTCGAGCGCGGCGACAAGATCCTTCGCAAGGAAATCCGCGCCGGCGGTCGCGATTTCGATGGCCGTCTCGACAAACGGCCGGGGCAGCTCCGCGTCGAGGTTCGCCCGCGCGGCGGCGAACAGCGCGGGCGCGCCCGCAAGGATGGACGTGATCGAGCGCACGCGCTGGCCGATGGGCGCGAAGTTGCGCTTGATGTAGATGTTCACGTCCAGCACACCCGCGTAGGTCATCGGGTTGCGCCGGAACGCGGCGGCGTCCTCGAACTGGAACAGCTCCCCGCGCACGGCCGTTTGCAGGAGGCGCAGGTCGTGACGGGCGCGCGGGCCGAGCGGGCGCGCGGCGGCGGCCACAAGCCGCTCTTCGAACCGCTTCAACCGCGCGAGTTCCGCGTCGAGCGACGCGCGGCTGAAATCTGTCACGCGCCCGTCGTAAGCGTGGAGCCCGAGCGCCGTGCCGAGCTGCGGACGCCACGCCAGCCAGCCGGAGATGAACTCGTCGGCCAGCCGGTCGAACTGAACGTCGTGGTCGGTGAAGGTGACGCGCGGCGGCGGCTGTGGCGCGGCGCACGAGGCCAGCAACAAGGCAACGGCGAGCCACGACAGCACGGATTTCATGCGTGGAGACTGCCCTCGCGGAGGGCGCATTGGGAAGGCGAAAACGAGGGAACGGCTGCCCGCGCCAAACAGTCCACTCGTGTGAACCGTTCAGCGCCGACGGGTTCGATGGCACCCTATTTGAAGGTGTCGGTGACGGGGCCGCCGGAGGTGAGCTGCTCGACGCGGTTGGTGCGGCGGTTGACCACGTCCATGCCGTAATCCAACTGCGCGATGATGGCGGCGCCCTTCACGTTGGCAAGCCGGGTGAGGCGGCTGGCCGGTTTCGTTCACTTCTTCGCGCCGGCCTTTTTCATCACGTCCGAGAGCTTCACGGGCGTGCCGCCCTGGCGCTTGCTTTCGTCGGCGGCTTCCATGAAGGCGAACAGTTCGAGGGTTTCCTCCGCGGGCACGGGCGGGACGCCGGTCTGGAAGAACTTCACGATCTCGCGCAGCAGGCCCGAGTAGTCGCCGCCGGGTTTCTGGTCGAGCACGGTCTTGCTGCCGTAGGCGGTGACGCGATACGGCGCGGAGCCGTCGCGGATGCCGCGGAAGATGCCGACGCGGCCGCCCTTCCAGACGCCGGTGACGATGTCGGTGCCGGGG
Organism: Verrucomicrobiota bacterium; assembly: GCA_016871675.1. Classification (NCBI taxonomy): domain Bacteria; kingdom Pseudomonadati; phylum Verrucomicrobiota; species Verrucomicrobiota bacterium. Next base: position 5,693 of record VHCN01000008.1, on the reverse strand, counting down.
GTGGAGGTGCGGGTGACGGTTTCGCAGCCGGTCCCCATGACGGTGTAAAGGGCCTCGGCCGCGTGGACGCCATACCAGAAGAGGTCGGGGTGCGACTTTTCGAGCGAACAGGGCCCGGTGGAAAGGGCGCCGCGGATTTCGCCAAGCGCCGTGTTCGACTTCAATTCGACGAGTCCCGGGTAGTAGCGGAGCGAGGAGGAGCTGAAGACGGGCACGTTGGCCTCCTTCGCGAGCCGGAAGATCTCGATCGCGTCGCGAAGCGAGCCGGCGACGGGTTTGTCAATGAACAGCGGCTTCTTCGCGGCGATCACGGGGCGGGCCTGCGCGAGGTGCGGGCGGCCGTCCACGCTCTCGAGGAGGACGGCGTCCACGTCGCGGCACATGGCCTCGATGGAGTCGTAGAGCTTGACGCCGTATTTCTCGGTGAGGGTCTTGGTGAAGCCCTCGACGCGGTCGGCGCTCGAGGGGAGGTCGGGGCTGCCGCCCTTGAAGGCGGCGACGACTTTCGCGCCGGGGATGTGGTTCTTGTTGGCCGGGTCGTTGAGGATGCCGGTGAAGGCGGTGACGTGGGAGGTGTCGAGGCCGATCATCCCGAGGCGCAGGTCCGCGGCGGAAGCGACGGCGAGTGCGAGGCACGGGGCGAGCAGGAGGGCGGAGAGTTTCATGGAATGTGGTGGTGAGAGTAGCCACGGCCGCGCCGCGGTGTCAAAGGCTGCGGCGCGCCCCAACGAAGCTGGGGCGCCGGTCGCCGGATCGGAGGTCAGTTCACGAACGACGCCTCGTTCGCGAGCAGCAACGCATGCGCGTATTCGGCCCACACGCTGAGCGGCTTGACGGCCGCGGCAGGCCGGCCTTGGGGCGGGCGGGCGGCGCCTTTCTTGCCCTGGGGCAACGCCTGCGCGACTTGCACGGGCGGCGCCGCCGGCGCTGAGACGGCGCTGCCGGCGGGGGCGTCCTCAAAGAAGTTCAGGGCGAGTTTGATTTCGACGTCGTTGGGCGGGCGCTGGAAGATGAGCTCGTAAAGCCAGCGCACGCGCGCCTCCGGGTCGGTGAGCGACTTGAACGCGGTGCGCTCGACCATCGCGCGCGCCTGTTCGATGACGAGCGGGCTGTTCATGAGGAAGAGCGCCTGTTGCGGCACGGTCGTCTGGTAACGCTTGCCCGTGGGCATCTCCGGCGTGGCGACATCGAAGTGGTTGAACACCTCGGGCACGCCCGCGCGGTCGATGTAGCCGTAGATGGTCCGGCGGGTGGAATAACCGCTCGGGCGGAGCGCCTCGGCCATCTTGCCGCCGATCTTCGCGTTGCGTTGCGCGCCGCCGGCATTGCCGAGGCTCACGGGTTTGCCGCCCATCGTGGTGTCGAGGGTGCCGGCCATGGAGAGGATTGAGTCCCGCAGCGGCTCGAGTTCGAGTCGGCGGACATTTTGGCGCCAGAGCAGCCGGTTGAACGGGTCCACTTGCGCGAACCGCGGGTTGTTCTCCACGCCCTGCTGCCACGTGCTGGAGAGGAGGATGACTTTGTGGAGTTTCTTCAACGACCAGCCGTTGTCCATGAAGTAACTCGCGAGCCAGTCGAGCAATTCCGGGTGGCTCGGTGGCGAACTCATGGTGCCGAAGTCGTCGGGCGTGGTGACGATGCCCTCGCCGAAATGATGGAGCCACACGCGGTTGACCATCACGCGCGCGGTGAGCGGGTTGGATTTGCTGGCGATGGCCTGGGCGAGTTCGAGGCGGCCGCTGCCTTGCGCGAACGGCTTGCGATTCGGGCCGGAGACGAGTTCGAGGTATCGGCGCGGCGCGACGGGGCCCTTGTTCTCGGCCTCGCCGCGGAGGAACACCGGCGAGTCCGCCGGTCGCGGCTTGTCCTCGATGGCCATCGCGCGAACGGGCGCTCCGGGGTGGTTGATGTCGAGCGCGTCCCGCTTCGCCCGAAGCTGGAGGCTCTCCTGTTGAATGGCCTTCTTGTTCGCCGCGCCACCGGCCGCGGCCTTGCCCTTGAGCGCGGCGGCGGACTTCTCAATCTCCGCGAGTTCCTTCTGGTAGGTCTGGAACGCGGCGCGATCGTCCGGCAGCTTGATGATCGGGCGGTCGGCAGGCTCCTGGCTGCTGGCGAAGACGCCGTGCAGGGAATAGTAGTCCCTGGTCGGGATCGGGTCGAACATGTGGTCGTGGCAGCGGGCGCACGAGACGGTGAGCGCCTGAAATCCCTTGGTCACCACGTCAATGCGGTCGTTGATGACGTCGTTGTTGTTCCCGCCGAAGTGGTCCCCGAGCGTGAGGAACCCGAGCGCGGCGAGCGGCGAACGGTCGGCGTTGCGCGGCGCGGGCAGCTTGTCCGCGGCGATCTGCTCGAGGATGAACTGGTCGTAAGGCTTGTCGTCGTTGAGCGCCTTGATCACGTAGTCCCGATACGTCCACGCGAACGGATACGCCGGAGTCTCGCGACGGCGCGCGGGATCGCCGACGGTGTCCGAGTAGCGCGCCACGTCGAGCCAGTGCCGCGCCCAGCGCTCGCCGTATTGGGGCGATGCCAGCAGTTTGTCCACGAGCGACTCGAATGCCTTCGCAGACTTGTCCGCGACGAACGCGTTCACCTCCGCGGGCGACGGCGGCAGGCCGACGAGGTCGAAGTAGAGCCGGCGGATGAGCGCGCGCCGGTCGGCGGGGGCGTTGGGCCTGAGGTTTTTCTCCTCGAGCTTGGCGAGGATGAAGTTGTCCACGGGATTCGTAACCCAGTCCTTGGTGTTCACCGCGGGCACGGCGGGTTTGCGCACGGCCTGGAAGGACCAGTGGCTGCGCTTGTCGCTGCCGCTGCCGCCGTATTTGCCGCCGGGCGCGGTGGCCTCGCGCGGGTCGGGTGCGCCCATCTTGATCCAAGCCGCGAGGTCGGCGACCTGCCGGTCGGAGAGTTTCTCGCCCTTCGGCGGCATCTGCAGGTCCGGGTCGCCATACTTCACGGCTTTGATCAGGAGGCTCTTGTCGGGATTGCCGGGGACGATCGCCGCGCCGTGGTCGCCCCCCTTGAGCAAACCATCGCGCGAATCGAGCGCGAGGCCGCCCTTGATCTTGCCCTCTGCGGCGTTGTGGCACTTGTAGCAATGCGCCGCGAGCAGCGGCCGGATGTTGTTCTCGAAGAACTGCACCTGCGACGCGGTGAGTTGAGCCGGTGCGGCGGTCGGCGGCGGTGCGGACTGCGCGGCGGGCGCGGCGGGCTTGGGCGCGGGTGCCGCCGGCGGGGCGGCGGGCGGCGCGGGCTTCTTCTTTTTCTTGGGTGCGTCGGCCGCGTTCGCGAACCGATCGGGAACCAGCGTGGTGGCCGCGAGCACGAGCGACAGCGCGGCGACGGGGAGGATGGCGCGTTTCATGACAGTGGAGTCCGCCGGATGCCGCCGGGGCCGCTCACGCGATGATGCCTTTCTGCACCTTGCCGAAATTGTCCGTGAGGCGGAAGTCGCGGCCGTTGTAGCGATACGTGAGCTTCTCGTGGTCGAAGCCGAGCAGGTGCAGCAGGGTCGCATGGAGGTCGTGCACGTGGACCTTGTCCTTCACGGCCGCGCCGCCGAACTCATCGGTCGCGCCCCACACCGTGCCGCCTTTCACTCCGCCGCCTGCGAGCCACGCGCAGAAGCCGCGGTTGTTGTGGTCGCGACCGGGGTCGTCGTTGCCATTGCGGTCGCGCACGGGTTTGCGCCCGAACTCGCCGCCCCACACGACGAGTGTGCTGTCGAGCAGGCCGCGCTGCTTGAGGTCGGTGAGAAACGCCGCGGCCGGCTGGTCGATCTCTCGCGCCTGGTTGCGCAGCCGGTCCTCGAGATCGTTGTGGTGGTCCCACCCGCTGGCCCACACCTGCACGAAGCGCACGCCGCGCTCGAGCAGCCGCCGCGCGATGAGCATCTGCGTGCCTTGCGTTCCCGCGCCGTAGAGGTCGCGGATGTTCTGCGGCTCCTTGCTCACGTCGAAGGCGTCCGTCGCCGCCATCTGCATCTTGTAGGCCATCTCGAAGGTCTCGATGCGCGCCTCGAGCTGGGCGTCCTTCTGCAGGTTCTGGCTGTGAATCGCGTTGAGGTGGTGGACGAGGTCAAGCTGGCGCCGCTGCTCCGGCTGATGGAGGTAGTAATTGCGGATGTTCTCGATCATCTGCTCCACGCTTGGCATGCGCGTGTTGACGCTGCTGCCCTGGAAGACCCCCGGCAGGAACGCCGACTGCCAGTTGGCCGAGCCGCCCGGGGGGGCGCCGCCGGGCCGGAGCGAAATGAAGCCCGGCATGCTCTGATTCTCCGTGCCCAGTCCATAGAGCACCCACGAGCCGAGCGAAGGCTTCGCGAGACGGAGCGAGCCGGTGTTCATGAAGACCGTCGCCACATCGTGCGCCGGGATGTCAGTGAACATCGAGCGCACCACGGTCATCTGGTCCACCTGCTTGCCGAGCTGCGGAAACACCTCGCACGCCTCGATTCCCGACCGGCCCTGCCGCGTAAACTTGAAGGGCGAGCCCATCGCCACCCCGTTATGGCCGGGGATGGACTTGCCGTCGTGGCGCGTCAACGCCGGCTTCGGATCCCAGGTGTCCACTTGCGACGGCGCGCCCTGCGCGAAGATGTGCACGACGCGCTTCGCCTTGGCGTTGAAGTGCGGCTTTTTGGGCGCGAGTGGCGAGAGCGCGTCCTGCGCCGACGCCTCCTCGCCCAGCATCGCGGCGAGTCCCATCGCGCCAAACCCCATCCCGGCGCGCGAGAGAAACTGGCGGCGCGTCTGGAACAGGTCGCGGAGCACGAGCGTGTGGCCGTCGGAGGATTCGGGTTTCATGGCCGGGCAGGATATCAGCTTCCGGGTAAGACGATGCCGAAGGCCGGCGGGTTTCGCAAGCTGCGAACGGTCCGGCCCCGCCGGAAAAACCGGACTTCAACTCGTGTCGCTTCAACCGCGCCCGGCGGCGGTGCGATCGGTCCAAAAAGCTTGCCGCCTCCGGAGGCGGCTCGTAGTGTGCGCGCCCGTGATGGCGCGGCTTCATGCGGCACCGCGAGGTTCCAACCCGATGAAGCCGGCCCGATTGCGCGGTTAGCTCAGGGGTAGAGCACTTCCTTGACACGGAAGGGGTCGCAGGTTCAATTCCTGCATCGCGCACCATCCGCCCGCCGGTTACTTCCCACTTGGCCCCGGCCCGAGTTCATCCGGCGTCTCGTTCCGGCGATCTTCGAACCAGCCCCAACCCCACCCACCCCCCGGGCACCCGCGCGCGCCGAAGAAACTGCTTGCACGAACCCTGGATTTCGATATGTTCTGTCACGACAGAAATACCTGACACCATGAAATCGCTCAGCACGGTCCAGCAGCAGTTCATCCTCCACTGGGGCGAGATGGGCACGCGCTGGGGCATCAACCGCACCGTCGCCCAGATTCATGCGCTGCTCTACATGTCGCCCCGCCCGCTGAACGCCGAGGACATCGCCGGCACGCTCGATGTCGCCCGCTCCAACGTCAGCACCAGCCTCAAGGAACTGCAGGGTTGGGGCATCGTCCGACTGGTCCACGTCATGGGCGACAAGCGCGACCACTTCGAGAGCATGAAGGACGTCTGGGAGATGTTCCGAGTCGTGCTGGACGAGCGGAAAAAGCGGGAGATTGACCCCACGCTCACCGTTCTGCGTGAGTGCATCCTCGAGGCGGAAAAGGACAAGGAGACCGACGAAT